>SCTJ01000039.1 GCA_004297805.1 Patescibacteria group bacterium
CCTACAATATTCTGGCGGTGACCTTCACCAACAAGGCGGCTGGGGAAATGAAAGAGCGTATTCGGAAGCTACTCGTGAGTATCGGTGGCGGACAAGCAGGGGGCAACGTGGCCATGCCGGTGATGGGAACTTTCCACAATATTTCCGCTCGGATCTTGCGAAAGGAAATCGAAGCTTTGGGTTACAGAAAGTCATTTAATATTTTCGATGATCAAGAACAGTTGGCGCTGATGAAAAAAGTATTCAAAGAGTTGAACATCAATCCTGATCAGTTTAATCCCTATGGCGTGTTGAATGCAATTAGCAAGGCCAAAAATGAACTCATGGATGTGGAGCAGTTTGCTTCACAAGCGGGGGGTTATTTTGAAGAAGTGGTGGCCAAAGCCTATGCACATTATCAAAAGACCCTGAAGGAGGCCAACCTACTCGATTTCGATGATCTAATCATGCTGGTGGTGAAATTGTTCCAGAAGTTTCCGGATGTGCTGGAAAAATATCAGCGGCAGTTTCGGTATATTATGGTTGACGAGTATCAAGATACCAATCAAGCGCAGTACGTGTGGATTAAGCTATTGGCGGAAAAATATCGGAACTTGTGTGTGGTTGGTGACGATTGGCAGTCCATCTATGGCTGGCGCGGGGCTAATATTCAAAATATTCTGAATTTCGAAAAAGACTATCCTGAGGCCAAAGTAATTAACTTGGAACAGAATTATCGCTCTACTCAAGTAATTCTGGACGCAGCCTACGGAGTAATTTCCAAGAATGTGAACCGCAAGGAAAAAGCTCTTTGGACTGAACAAAAAGAAGGGGAATTGTTGGTGGCCTTTGAAGCTGAAGATGAGCGCGATGAAGCGGAATTCGTGGCGCGGGAGGTGCAGACAGCGGCTCGTGGCGGACAGTATCGCTGGTCGGATTTCGCGGTCTTTTATCGCACCAATGCTCAGTCGCGGGTGATGGAAGAAGTCTTTCTCAAGCGCTCGATCCCGTATCGCATTATTGGAGGCATCAAATTTTATCAGCGTAAGGAAGTAAAGGACATCGTATCTTATCTGCGCTTGATTCAGAATTTTAGCGACATAGTTGCCTTGGAACGAGTCATCAACGAACCGCGGCGAGGAGTGGGACCCAAAACGCTGGGCAGCTGGACAGAATTTGCCAAACTTAGGCAGCTCAATTTGATTGAGGCGGGATTGAAGATGGCCAAAGACCAAGCGTCAGACATGACTTTACCGGAGAGTAAAACGGAAGCCATTGCCAAATTTTGTGATTTTGTGCAGCGTATGCGCGAGGCCAAGGATCGACTGCCGCTTTCAGACTTTGTGCACAAAGTTATTCGCGAAAGTGGCTACGAAAAGATGCTGGCCGATGGAACAACTGAGGGCGAGGTACGCTTGGAAAACGTGATGGAACTGGTGAGTGTGGCCAAAAAGTTTGACGATCAAAATGAGTTTTCCGAAGGGCGAGGCCTCGAATCCTTTTTGGAGGAAGTGGCCTTGGTGAGCGATACCGATAACATTGATCAAAACAAAGACGCGGTGCATCTTATGACCTTGCACAGTGCCAAGGGTTTGGAATTTCCCATCATCTTCATTATCGGCCTGGAAGAAGGGATTCTGCCACACTCACGCAGTATGTTGTCGCACCATGAAATGGAAGAGGAGCGACGGCTCATGTATGTTGGGATCACCCGGGCCAAACAGAAAGTGCATTTGCTCTATGCTGGTCAGCGGACCATCTTTGGTTCAACCCAAATGAACCCGCCCTCGCGTTTCATTGATGATATTCCCACGCATCTCCTGGCGGAAACACAGAAGCCGGAAGAACCGTCGATGATGTGGGTCAAGCCTAAGCGCATAACGCATAACATGAAACGCATAACACATGGCGCGAAACATGAAATGCAAAACGTTCCACGCTCTACGCTCCACGCTATGGCGCTCAAGGATGGTCAGCGCGTGCGCCATCCGGAGTTTGGTGAAGGCGTAGTCATTTCGACTGAAGGCGATATTGTCACCGTCGCTTTTCGCCAGAAAGGAATCAAAAAACTCTCAGCTCAATATGCTCCGCTGGAGCGGGCTTAGTCGGGGAGACTATTTGGTCATGGCCCAAGCTCCTTCAAAGATCAGGCGCATGACCTGTGAAAATTCTTTGCTTTCGATTGTGAAGCCAAAACTTTCTTGGCGAGAAGAAATATAAGCCACTTTGTTATCGAAGACACACAGCACTCCATCCAGTGTGAATCCTTTAGGCAAGTAACGGATCTCTCGCAAGGATTGCGCGTTGGATTGGAGATAGATATCGGGCACTTTAGTTTTCTTGGTCAAAAGCGCCTTTGACCAGATGCCTCTTTTGATGCGCCTCTTCACCCACTGCTGCATATAGCGATGTCCGAAAAAATCAACCAAATCGCTGATGGAGCTCCAATATAACTGTTCCTTGCCCTGCATGGCTAGAAGTTCCTCCATGATGTTTCTTACTCCCTCGACACCGTCATAAAAACGAACCGCTGGCTTTGGCACCGCTTTCGAGTTTATTGTTAGCAGGGCGGGGATAAGGTCTTTAATGTCCAACAATTTTTGCTCCAGCTTACTGGCTAGCAGGGAAGGGTCTTCCGCAATGAATAAACGGCGTTTGCCTTTTCGAGCTTCTGCCACATAGCCGAGGCGGATCAAATCTTCAATGAGGTCATAGGCCGTGGTGCGTTTGATGCCCGTTTTTTTGGCGACTTCAATGGTCGTGGCTCGACCAAGTTCAAGAATGGCCAGGTAGACTTTTATCTGGTGGGGTTTCAAGCCTTGTTTTTCTAGTTCAGCGGCAATATGCATAGCCTTTTTCATTATACCAACTGACGGTTTTTTACGTCAAAACAGCATCTTGATACTATCTTAGCTTGGAGTATTGTCAAGTGTTCTTTGACAACTGGTAATTAACCATCGCAGAAAGGGAGGGGGAATATGAAAAAGCTTCTTGCAGCGTTTCGAGAGAAGAAAAAGGAACTTGGAAGACGGTGGCACGAATGGTGGTGGTTAAATAGAGGAGCCGCTTTGTTTTTCGGAATAGTGTTTGCCTTTTTTGCCTTAGCCATGCTGGCGGGCTTAGTCAAAGACAGTCGAGATGCCCGTACCAGAGCATCTCTGGTGGAAACAAAGGCCAAGTGTCGACGGATGTTGAGCGAGTCGCACGAAACCCTACTGACACCCAGAGACTTCCTCCGTTATTCCGAATGTATGGAGGATGTCCGGAGAATGGAGGCCGAGCTGCGAAATTGAAGTAAGCTGTTCGCTACACATCACTCCAACGAACAGGAGGACGGTCATGAAAAATACTGAGTTGGCTATACGCCCTAATATTGGTTACGGGTCACACTGGGTCTGGCTAAGGATCAACATTATCGTGCTGGCGAGTTCCAGAGACGAGGCAGACAAGGCGATGTGCAGGCTTGCTGATGCATCGGGATGGGTATGGGATTCTGGCAGGGAAGGCGATGAGCCGAGTTTCCACAGCCAGGGAGGCGGCGATGAAACGAGCAAAAGCTTCGAAATCGCATTGCCTTTTTGCTGGAAAAAGACTATTAACATCCCTAGAGAGCTTTCCAAAATAAGTAAAGTGGCGGAATCTCTCGGCATTCAAACTCGCTGGGACAAGCCAAAGAAGGCAGCTGTCCCTTCTTTGACATTCGTTAGCCTCTCATCCCAAAGAACGGAAGATTCCACCGAAATACATGCCAACCTAAAGGATGCGCGACAGGCATCTCGCGAAGAAGACGCTTGGATGTTAGGACAGGTGCTAAGCAAGAAGTCTTCGCCGGGATGGTGACGTGTCTGAGCTCCAGGAGGGGCAATACGGAACGATTTGCCAGAGCCTTCTTCGGCTAGTCGATTGCTGTGCGGCCCCTCTTACCCCGACGAATTGGAGGATTCGTCGGGAAATACTTCAATCGAAGGGAGGTGAAAAAGATGGCAAAGAATGCAGCACTGCCCAATGAGGGGAAAAGGGAAGTGGGCAGAAGCCACAACAGGATAGAACCCGATTACTTCAACACTTCTCGCCACCCTGGGACTGAACAAACGCGATCCGATTTTGAAGACGGCTCCTTCCGGGTCGTTGAAGAGGTCGGGAGCTGCAAGACAACTCGAGACTATGACAAGCACGGTCGCTGCGTTGGTGAAGCCGACGAATAGGGTGGTTCAAGGGGGAGTAATCTCCATGGGCTAAAGACGCTTAGTACCCCGACGAATTGGAGGATTCGTCGGGTTTTTAATTTGTTTAGCTTTGGACAGGGTACAATATTTTTCAATCAAAATTTTGACTTTAACGCCAGAGGAGTATAATAGAAATATATGAAAACGGAGATTGGCAAGTTGATCGAAGCGGCTGTTTTGGCTCTGAAAAACGAACTTGGGGCTGATTTTGTGTTACCAGAAATTGAGGTTACCCATCCCAAAGATGAGCGTTTTGGGGACTATACTTCTAATGTAGCCATGCTGCTGGGCAAATTGCTGAAAAAGAATCCTTTGGATATTGCCAAGCTACTCCAGGAAAAAATGGCAGCTGATTATTTGGAGAAGGTGGAAGTAGTGGCGCCGGGCTATCTCAATTTTTATTTTACTCAGGAACATCTGCAAAAAGAGATTGGCATAATTGTTCAGCAGGGCGATGATTACGGCAACAATCAAATGGGGGTCGGTCAAAAAATATTATTGGAATTTGTTTCTTCCAACCCAACTGGCCCTATTCATTTGGGCAATGCGCGTGGCGGACCGTTGGGAGATTCAATCGCGAATGTGTTGCAGAAGGCTGGCTATCAGGCAGAGCGAGAATTTTATATTAACGATTTTGGCAATCAAGTGGCTATTTTGGGTCATTCAATTTTGAAGGATGCAGAGGCACAGTACCCGGGTGGTTATATCGATGAGTTGGGGAAAAAGATTCCAGCCGGAATGACCGACCCAAAAGCGGTGGGCATTTGGGCAGCCGGAGAGATTATCGAAAGCATGATTAAACCGACTTGCGAAAAGCTGGGCATCAAGTTTGATCGCTGGTTCTCAGAGAAAAGTTTGCATGATAGTGGTAAAGTCGATGAGGGAATTGCACTGCTCACGGAGCGGGGTTTAACTTATGAGCGGGAGGGTGCGTTATGGTTCAAGTCGACCGAATTTGGCGATGACAAGGATCGCGTGCTTATCAAATCGGATGGAAACAAGACCTATATTGCGCCTGATTTTGCTTATCACATCGACAAACTTGGACGAGGCTATGACAAGCTTATCAATATTCTGGGTGCGGATCATCACAAGGAGGCCATGGTCATGCAATCGTTTGTGGATCAGGTGCTGGGTGAACCGGGAAAATTGGAAGTGATTTTGACCCAGATCGTGAGAGTCGTGAAAGATGGTCAAGAAGTGAAAATGTCCAAGCGACGCGGAACTTATTATGCCATGGATGACCTGATTGAGGAGATCGGAAAGGATGCAGTGCGTTTTATTTCAGCTTCTAGCGCTCCAACTTCACACATTAATTTCGATATTAATTTGGCGCTCGAACAATCTGACAAGAATCCGGTCTACTATGTGCAATATGCGCATGCCCGAGTTTGTAATATAGAAGGTAAGGCCAAGGAATCTGGAATAACAGTCGATGATATAAAAGCAGTGGATTTGAAAGTTTTGGAACACGAAAAAGAATTGGCCCTCATGCGAGAATTGCACCGTTTTCCCGAACTAATCGAGGAAATCGCTGGAGACTACGGAGTGCACAAGCTGCCGTTCTATGCTATCAAATTGGCCGACAGGCTCCATTCCTTCTACGATGTTTGCCGAGTAGTGGATAGCGGGAACTTGGAAATGACCAGAGCTCGGTTGATATTGGTGAACGCCGTTAAAATAGTTTTAGCTGAAACATTGCGTCTGATTGGAGTCTCAGCCCCGGAAAGGATGTAAAAATTATTCTTTAGATATTAGCTTCAGTTTTTGGCCAGGAGAGCCTAAGGCCTACAAGCTAATAAGCTAAAAGCTAAACATATGCGTATCGGAATTGATGCTCGAACTATCTTGAATCCAGAAAGAGGAGAGGCGATTGGGGTGGGTCACTATACCTACCAGTTGATCCGTCACCTGCTGGCAATTGATAAGGAAAATGAATACGTATTGTTTTTTGATTTTCGCGTGCGCGAAAAAGACGTGAAAAAGTTTTCCTTGCCGAATGTCAAAATCAAATTCTATCCATTTTCCGATTACAAAAAGTATCTGCCAGTAGCCTATAGCGAGATTTTGGGCACAGCCACGCTGGTTCGGGAAAAACTGGACGTGCTTCATGCAACTTCACCGGAGAGTCGTATTCCACTGGGGTACCAAGGCAAGACCATTGTGACTTTCCATGATTTGTCGGTGTTTGAGCATCCGGAATGCTTCCCGAAAGTTAAGGGAACCAGGGACAAAACAATCATGAAATTGATGGCTAATAAGGCCGATCGGATTATCTCGGTTTCGAGCGCTACGCGAGACGCGTTGAAAAAGCACCTCAGCGTCCCAGCCGAAAAAGTGGCTGTGGTTCATAGCGGGATTGACAGGCGTTTCTTTGACGAACCAGCTGGTGCTGATATCCCCAAATTGTTGGGGCGGTTTGGGATTGAACGCCAATATATTTTGTTTCTAGGGACGCTCGAGCCGTCCAAAAATGTCACACGACTACTCGAGGCTTTTGCAAAATTCAAGGAAAAAATGCTTCCAGTTGGTGGAGGAAGCTTCCAATATCAGCTGGTGGTAGCTGGCAAACGCGGCTGGCTCTCTGAGGAGTATCGGCAGTTGGTCAAGGACTTAGGACTTGCCAAGGACGTGGTGTTTACGGGCTATGTGGTTGGCGACGAGATTGTTCCGCTCTTCAAGCACTCACAGTTTTTCATTATGCCATCACTATCAGAAGGCTTTGGCATGACGGTGCTGGAGGCTTTTGCTACTGGCACACCGTCCATCATTTCCAATGTGAGTTCGTTGCCCGAAGTCGCCGGGGATGCGGCGCGCTTTGTGAATCCGGTGGATGTTACGGAAATGACTGAAGCTATGGTTTCATTCGCGAATAACGAGCAAGAACGCAATCAATATATTCAAAAGGGATACGAACGGGCCAAGCTATTTGACTGGGAAAAGACAGCCCGTGAAACCCTAGCTGTCTACAAGAGCCTGGTCGAGTAGATGGATGGAGGTGGCGGATCGATTTAATCCCCAAGTTATCCACAGGTGTACGGATATCTCTTACTAACGACAGGCAGAGCCAATTCATAAAAAGCCCATATTTATGGGGTGGTTGTGGTATTTGACAAGTTTTTTTGTCAGTGATAAGATGCAAGGACACAAAAAACCATCAAAAAAGTACTTTTCTTTCTTGCGTAGTTAGTCGGATCTCGGTATAATGTCAAGTACTTGTCAAGGGGGAATGACAACTTTTGTTGAGAACAATTAAATAGGCTTTATTCATAACAGCCCACTCTGCGGATTCCTTTTTCCAAGAACCTTAGCGAAAAAGGAAAAGCGTGATGGGAAGTGTTTTTTATGCTTACGGATCAGAAAACGCTGAAAGTCAAAGATTCTTTCGGCGCCTCCTCGTCGCTCTCGCGTAGAAAGTTTTTCCATAAGCGGTTAGTGGTTTCGTTACCTAATCTCATCGAGGGTCAAACGAATTCTTATCGGTGGTTGCTGGATAAAGGATTCCAGGAGCTATTGGATGAGGTGAATCCGATTCAAGATTTCACCGGGAAAGACATGGAGCTTTCCTTGCATGATTATTATTTGGATGAACCCAAATACGATGAACTGACCTCCAAGGCCAAGAATATTTCCTATGAAGCCCCGCTGCGGGCCAAGGCCAAGCTGATCATCAAGCGGACGGGTGAAGTGAAGGATCAAGAGATATATCTTGGAGATCTGCCGGTGATGACTGATCGCGGAACCTTTGTGATCAATGGGGTGGAGCGGGTCGTGGTTGACCAGTTGATCAGAAGTCCGGGAGTTTTCTTCACGATGGAATACCAAAAAGGTAAGAAGCTTTTTGGAGCCAAAATTATCCCAAATCGCGGAGCTTGGCTGGAAATTGACACGGATCTCAACGGCATTATCTCAGTTAAGATCGATCGGAAACGGAAGGCGCCCATCACCTCGCTGCTCCGAGCTTTTGGCTATGGGACGGACGAGCAAATCAAGAAGTTGTTCGTAGATGCGGACAATGGGGAAGTGCACTATATAGAGGAAACCATTGCCAAGGATTCAGCCAAAAATCAAGGAGAGGGCTATAAGGAACTCTACAAACGTATTCGACCGGGAGACATGGCGACGGAAGAAAATGCCAAGCAAATGATTGATGGCATGTTCTTCAATTTCGAACGCTATGACTTCGGTAGCGTGGGGCGTTATCGTCTTAATCAGCGTTTGCAAGTGGAGCGCCCAGATAACGAAGAAAATCGCATTCTCAATACTGAAGATTTAGTTTTGATTATCAAGGAAATCATCAAGCTTAACAATGATCCGCTAGCCGAGGCTGACGATATTGATCATTTGGGAAATCGCCGCGTGCGGGGTGTGGGCGAGTTGGTGCAAAACAAGTTGCGTGTTGGATTTTCACGCATGGTTCGCAATATCAAGGATCGGATGAGTACTTGCGATGTGACGATGGTGGTGCCGGGACAGCTGGTCAACCCGCGTCCAATTGCGGCGGCGATCAAGGAATTTTTCTCTAGCTCTCAGCTCTCTCAGTTCATGGATCAAGTGAATCCATTGGCTGAATTGGAGCACAAGCGCCGGCTTTCGGCTATGGGTCCTGGTGGACTCACCCGAGAACGAGCTGGCTTTGAGGTGCGGGATGTGCATCATTCCCATTATGGCCGGATCTGTCCAGTAGAGACTCCAGAAGGTCCAAATATTGGATTGGTAGGGCACATGGCTTCCTATGCTCGCATCAATGAGCTTGGATTTTTAGAAACTCCATACCTCAAAGTTACTCATCGAGTAGCTAGCGATTCCAAGGACTTGGTGAATCGTATTTTGGCAGGGGATGAAAGTGGCATTGGCAAAGCAGGAGAGATGATAACGGAAGAAATGGCCAAGAAAATGGCTAAGGGAAAGAAGCGAGAGATTACCGTCAAACCATTTATTGTTAAAGAAGTTGAATATTTGAATGCGATCGTGGAAGATCGGCAAATCATTGCGCACGCCGGAATCGTTTTGGACGACCATCTGAACGTGCTGAAGGACTTTGTTGAGGCGCGCATCATGGGACACCCTGGGATTATCGAGGCTGAGAAATTGACCTATATCGATGTATCAGCCAAACAATGTATCTCCGTGGCCACAGCGCTCATTCCGTTCCTGGAACATGATGATGGAAACCGAGCTTTGATGGGTTCAAACATGCAACGGCAAGCTGTGCCGTGCGTGGTGCCTGAGGCTCCGGTAGTGGGAACTGGCATTGAAGACAAAGCGGCGGCTGACTCCGGTCAGGTGATTATTGCTGAACGCAATGGAGAGGTGATTGAAGTGGATGCTTCCCACATTGTGATCAAGGAGCCGGCCCCAGCTGGAGCTAAAAAAGATTACATTCGACGCGAATATCGCTTGCTGAATTTTGCCAAGTCCAATGCTTTCACGAGCATGAGTCAAATGCCGCGCGTGACAGTGGGACAAAAGGTCGAGAAGGGAGATCTTTTGGCGGACGGAGCCGCAACAGACAACGGCGAACTGGCGCTAGGACAAAATATGTTAGTCGCTTTCATTCCATGGGAGGGCTACAATTATGAAGATGCTATTATCCTTTCCGAGCGCGTGCTGCAAGAGGATCGTTATAGTTCAATCCACATTGAGGATTTCTCAATTGATGTGCGAGACACCAAGCTTGGTCCGGAATTGGTGACCCGCGACATTCCTAATATTGGAGAAGAGAGGCTGAAGAATCTGGATGAAACGGGAATCATTCGTATTGGAGCCGAGGTTTCTTCGGGGGACATTCTGATTGGTAAAATTACACCCAAAGGTGAAGGCGATCTGACTCCTGAGGAACGACTGCTCCGAGCTATCTTTGGTGAGAAGTCACGCGATGTGAAAGACTCATCGCTCTATCTGCCACACGGTGAGCATGGCAAGGTGGTGGACATTAAAATCCTTTCTCGCGAACAAGGTGACAAACTTTCAACGGGAGTCATTCGGCAGATTCAAGTTTCCATTGCGCAGTTACGCAAGGTATCAGTCGGCGACAAGTTGGCTGGCCGTCACGGAAATAAAGGTGTGATCTCACGTATTGCCCCAGTCGAGGATATGCCATACCTGGCTGATGGAACGCCAGTGGATGTCATTCTCAATCCCTTGGGTGTGTTCAGTCGTATGAACATCGGTCAAATTTTGGAAACTCACTTAGGTTGGGCTGCCAAAAAATTGGGTTACAAGGCGGCGACCCCAGCCTTGGACGGTGTGTCTGAAGAAGATATCAAGGGAGAATTGAGAAAGGCGGGCATTCCGGAGAGCGGAAAAGTACGACTTATTAATGGCAAATCCGGCGAGCAGTTTGATCACGAATCAACGGTGGGTGTAATGTATGTCATGAAGCTGAACCATTTGGTGGATGACAAAATTCACATGCGTTCTATTGGTCCGTACTCGTTGATTACCCAGCAGCCGCTGGGTGGAAAAGCGCAGTTTGGCGGACAACGGTTTGGAGAAATGGAAGTGTGGGCGCTGGAAGGATATGGCGCAGCCTATACTCTGCAGGAAATGCTAACCATCAAATCGGATGATGTGTTGGGCCGATCCAAAGCCTATGAGTCGATTATCAAAGGCGAAGAGATTCGTAGTCCCAACATCCCAGCTTCTTTCCATGTGCTCATTAATGAGCTCAAGGGCTTGTGTCTGGATGTGGAACTGATCAAATCTAAGCGCGAAACCAGTTCTAAGCGAGATGAAATAACGACGGAAGAGGAAGAATTGTAACTACTCCAAAAAACAAGTGTAATTATTTGATTTCTCAAAATATCTTATGTCTATGTTAATGGAGAATGTTACTAAGGTAAGCGATTTCGAGAGCGTCAAGCTCAAGCTGGCCAGTCCAGACGAGATCCTAGCCTGGTCAAATGGCGAGGTTACCAAGCCGGAGACCATCAACTATCGAACCCAGCGCTATGAAAAAGAGGGTTTGTTCTGCGAAAAAATCTTCGGGCCTTCCAAGGATTGGGAGTGCTATTGCGGCAAATACAAGCGTATTCGCTACAAGGGGATTGTTTGCGACAAGTGCGGTGTCGAAGTGACGCGTTCGATTGTACGACGCGAGCGGATGGGCCACATTAAATTGGCGGTGCCAGTCTCGCATATCTGGTTTCTGCGGGGAGTGCCTTCCCGAATTGGCCTGGCTCTAGGCATCGGGGTACAGGACCTGGAAAAGGTGGTGTATTTTTCAGCGTACCTCGTGACCAAGGTTGATGAGAACGAAAAGCAAAAAGCGCTCGACCAATTGGATCAGGAATACAAGTCCAAGCAGAAAGAAATCCGCGATCGCAATAAGGGCGACGAGAAAACGACCGAGCAGGAAATGGAAGAAATGAAGGAACTCTATCGGTCAATTAAAGATGAGATGAAAGATTTGCGGCCATTCGATATTCTTTCTGAGATCGAATATTTCAATCTATCAACACGCTTCGGGCAGGTTTTCACCGCGGGCATTGGGGCGGAGGCCGTGCGGCGGGTGCTGGAGAAGATTGATCTGGACACTGAGATTGAAAAAATCAAGAAGGAATTGGCTGCAGCCGACGAACAGACAGATCACAAGAAAGATATTCAGCGTTTGAAACTGTTCCAGGGATTCAAGAAAGCCGGACTGAGCTTGGAATACATGTTGCCAATTGTTATCCCGGTCATTCCACCGGATCTGCGGCCGATGGTGGCTTTGGATGGGGGACGGTTTGCCACGAGCGATCTCAATGACTTGTATCGACGTATTATCAACCGCAATAATCGGTTGAAGAAACTGATTGATCTGGGCGCCCCGGAGGTTATTACGCGCAACGAAAAGCGCATGTTGCAGGAAGCAGTCGATGCGCTGTTCGATAACACCGCCCGTAAGGGACAGGCTTCAGTGGCAGCTTCAACTGGACAGAAGCGCGCTCTGCGTTCTTTGGCTGATTCACTCAAGGGGAAGCAAGGACGTTTCCGCCAAAACTTGCTGGGCAAGCGCGTCGATTATTCAGGTCGCAGCGTGATTGTGGTTGGGCCGCATCTTAAGTTGCATCAGACTGGGTTGCCGAAGAAAATGGCGCTCGAGTTGTTCAAACCATTCATCATTAACAAATTGATTGCGCGCGAGTATGCGCACAATGTTCGCACAGCTGGACGAATGGTAGATGCCGAAACTGAGGAGGCTTATGAAATTTTGGATGAAATTATTGAACATCACTATGTGTTGCTCAATCGTGCCCCGACCCTCCATCGTCTGTCTATTCAAGCTTTTCAGCCAGTGTTGACCGAAGGTAAGGCTATCCAAGTCCATCCGATGGTGTGTGCGGCTTTCAATGCTGATTTCGACGGCGATCAAATGGCGGTTCATGTACCGTTGACCGATCAGGCACGTATGGAAAGCGCGGAGATCATGCTTTCATCCAAGAACTTGTTGAAACCGGCGAGCGGTGAGCCAATTGCTGTGCCTTCCAAAGATATTGTGTTGGGAATCTATTTGCTAACTCACATTAAGGCTGGTGCCAAAGGAGAGGGTATGACCTTTTCTTCCTTCGACGAGGCTATTTTGGCCTTCGAGACTGGAGCAGCTTCACAGGCCGCTAAATGCAAAATAGATTGGAACGGAGAACTCATTGAAACCTCAGTTGGCCGGATCGTTTTCAACGATATCTTGCCCAAGGAACTGCGTTTCATCAATGAAGAGATGACGCAGAAGGAGCTCAAGCAGATGATTGCTCGAATGCTGCTGATGATGGGCCAAGCAGACACAGCCGTATTGATTGATAAAGTCAAAGAGATTGGCTTCAAGGCTGTCACTCAGTCAGGAATGAGTTGGGGCATGGATGATATTACGGTACCAGTTGAGAAAAAAGATATCCTGGCTGCGGCTGAAGAAAAAGTGGAAACAATCAAGCATCAATACAATGCGGGCTTCTTGACTGATGAAGAGCGACGCAATCGGGTGATTGAGGTCTGGAATGAAGCCAAGAGCCGGATAGCTGAGAAGGTGAAGCAAGGCTTGGATCGCGAGGGATCGGTTTACTCAATGCTCTATTCAAAAGCTCGAGGTAGTGAGTCCGTGGTGGTACAGTTGTCTGGTATGAAAGGCTTGGTGGCCGGACCGACTGGAGAAACCATTGAATTGCCAGTACGCAGCTCCTTCAAAGAAGGATTCAATGTGTTGGAATATTTCATTTCCACTCATGGTGCTCGAAAGGGTATGGCTGATACCGCTCTCCGAACAGCGACGGCTGGTTATCTGACCCGACGCTTGGTAGATGTGGCCCAGGACATTATTGTTCGCGAAGAAGATTGTGGAGATAAAGATGGCTCATACCTCTACCGTGAGGATTCGGATCGGATTGGACAGAGTTTCGCTAGCCGCATCGAAGGCCGAACATTGGTGGAAGATGCTGTTGACCCAGTCAGCAAAGAAGTGTTGGCAGCGAAGGGAGAATTGATTTCCAAGACGCAGGCCAAGGCTATCGAAGCGGCTAAGGTCGAGAAGTTGCACATTCGCAGTGTGGTCATGTGTAAAACGAGCCGTGGAATTTGTCAGAAGTGCTATGGTAAGGATCTGGGTAAGAATGGATTGGTGCAGCTTGGTCAGGCAGTCGGAATTGTGGCCGCTCAAGCCATTGGTGAGCCAGGCACCCAGCTGACGATGCGTACCTTCCATGTGGGAGGTGTGGCCGGTTCAGACATCACCCAAGGTTTGCCGCGGGTGGAAGAAATCTTTGAAGCTCGGCCGCCACGAGGGGAATCGGCGATTGCTGAAGTGGACGGAAAAGTGGTGGAGATTCGCAATGACAACAAGAAGACCATCACTATCGTCGTCGAGGGCAGCGATAAGGCTAAAGAACTGAAGGAATATCCAGTAGCTTCAGATAGCACTATCTTGGTTTCTC
>SCTJ01000127.1 GCA_004297805.1 Patescibacteria group bacterium
AGGTTGCTTCCATCTTCCTATTAATATCCATATTATTTGCTGATCTTGGATATAAAAATCCATTCATTCAGTATATTAAAGATACTTTTGGTATTGATACTGAAATTACAGCAAAACAAGGTGATAACCAACAAAGAATCGACCATTAAGTGGCAATGGCAACTGGTTTGATAAGGATGTCCCACTTCGGCAAGATAAGATCGCGCTCCAAGCGGTTTTCGATGTCTCGCATGGTCGATTTCGTTAAGGAAATCCCTTTTTCGTAGATCGTGGTGCTTACTTCGACAATGGGGTGAATGCCCTTCCAGGTCATCGTTTTTGCCCACTCGGTCATGACATGAACGTCTTTCAACAAAGTCCCGTTCCAATGTTTCTCTAGAATCCCCCAGCAGCGCTCTATTGGATTGTACTTGCTGTGGTACGGAGGAAAGTACAGCAGTTGTATCGGTTTCCCGATGTGATCACAGAACTCGACGATACGCTTCAGAAACTGTGTTCGTATACCACTGCTTTCAGGTCCGTTGTCAACCTTTAACTGCAGCCTTGTGCTCTTTTGCCTCTCATTTTGCGTTAGGCTATTCCACCATCCATTAAGCGTATCAATAATAAAATCGCTGGTCTTGTACGAGGAGCCCATGTTGATATATAGCTGCCCGGAGTCTTCATTTACGATCCCGCACGGTGTATGACTACCGTTCAAGACAAAATCGTGATCGCAGGCCTTATTATCGCCACGACTCAAGCCTCCCCGCGATAATTCTCCGAGTTTTACCGTAGCTTTGCAGTCCATACTTATCCGAATTACGTGATCAGTCGAGTTCTTGGCTTCTTGGTCTTTTTTTTTAATGTTTTCGAAAATGGCATCAGTTTCTTTTATTTTTTTCAATGGCTTAGCTTTTACAATTTTACGAAGACGATAGCCTAAACGATCCAGTATGTTGGTCATGCTGCTGCGAGAAGGTAACTTGTCATCATCAATTCCAGTCTCTCTTAGCGCATTTATGGCTGACGGTGCCGTCAATCTTGTGTAGGCGATTGAACTTTCAAAGGTTGGGTCTTGCTGAGATTGGCTTTCGGCAAGTTTGCACAATAAACCCGCAATCTCAGGATGCTTCTCTTCCCATCGGTCATTCCCAGATTTCAGAGATTGTAAACCGATACATGTTATTCCAGTACGCTTCTCCCCTAATCCGGTCGTGACGGTAACCCTTGACCATTTGAAGACACTCTCAGTCAGACGAGGATTACCCATGCAATACTTTAACGACATGTCCGCTATAAAACTTCTTCGTTGTGGCCCCGACATTCTTGCCGCCGCCAAGCGGATGTCATTAATCTGCTCTTTAACCAAATCAGATGGAGACAATGCCACTGGTAACTGAATTTGGCTGACTTCGGTGCAAGTTATTACCGTAGCCAACCTACATTCATTCGACGCTTCGTTTTCTTGAGTCATTGAGAGCTTTCTGGTAACAGGCACCGCACGCCGTTTGCTCCGATTATGCCCCAATCTAAACTCGCTCGTCACTGCACTTGCATTCACCAGCGGTCTATTTATTGTTGGTTATCACCTTAAACTGACC
>SCTJ01000001.1 GCA_004297805.1 Patescibacteria group bacterium
CCACCACCCCACCAAAGTAACTTAGTCCGAAAATACCAGTGAAGCTCCCGGCGCTGTAGGGCGAAATAATCGCCAACGGATGGGCCGCATAATAAGCAAAATCATAGAGTAAAACATATCCTAATCGCGCACCTATAATCAATCCTATCGCTACAGTTATTAACAAATCCAGTGCAAAGTCTTTGTCATTATTTACAATTTGTTTTCCGGCATAGTCATGTTTAATTCTCCACTCCAACAAAAGGTACACCACCGCAAAAGCCACCAGATACATCAATGAGTACCAACGAATTGAAAAAAAGCCGATGGAAAAGGCCACCGGATCAATGTGCGCTGGGAGATGTTGATAGAAATCTAGTGTCATAGCGACCCGCGATTGTACTCTCGGAGCTGATCTTTGAATTCAACTGCGTAGATATTCCAGAGCGTCAGACACAGCGCTACCACGATTGGACCAATGAGAAAACCAGTTGCGCCAAAAACGACCAACCCACCGAGGCTTCCAAAAAATACTAGGATTGGATGCATTTGTGTGTCTCGACCGACCAGCTTGGGCCGCAATAAATTATCAATCGTAGAAATAATAAATGCGCCTACCAACAAAATCAGCAACCCCTCCCAGATGCTTCCCAGTAGCAGCAGGATCACTCCGGCTGGAAACCATATTAACCCCGTACCAATTACTGGAACCAGCGAAAAGAAAAACATCAGAATGCCCCACACTACCGGCGAAGGGATGCCTGCAATGGCAAAGATTATGCCACCCAGCGTTCCCTGCACCACTCCCACAATCAAAGTGCCTTTGAGTGTGGCCCGCACAATAGAGATAAAGCGATTGATGATCAGTTGCTCATGTGAATCACGCAAGGGACTGAGGTGCAACACTCTGCTCACCATGCGCTTACCATCAATCAAAAAATAATACAAGGTGAAGAACATGGCAAAGACCCACAAAATGAAATTAGCCATGCCTTGATAGACTCCCTGAATGACGGTAAACATGCTTTTGCTCAGGCTTTGGAATGAGCCAGCAATTCCATCATGGGTAAAGGCTTCCTGAACATTTAGTGCTCGAAAGATAGGGGCTTGATTTAACCGCTCTACCACTGCCATCACATATCTCTGATAAAAATTTCCCTCCGACAAATAGCTAGCATAGAACATGTTCACTTCGTTCACAATAATCGCCACCACTACGAATACCGGAATCACCACCACCAATACGACCAGGAGCGAAGTGAACAATGAGCTGAAACCTTTCCGTCCGCCTGTGAGACGCAAAAAGAATTGATAGGGACGCTGAAACACAACCGCGAAAATGGCCGCAATTAACACGGCCGTGAGAAACGGTTTAAAAATCAAAAAGGTGACCAGACTTACACCGGCTAGGATCAGAAAGAAAAAATAGGTATTGTAATGTTTAATTTCCATATTTTGATTGTAGCGCCTAAAAAACAAAAAAACAAGCCTTTTCGACTTGCCTATCGGTGGGCGTTGGTAGACAACGTTAGAACTTACTTCCTGGAACTACTCCAGTCTGACACATCAGAATCATCAGTGGATGAAACTTCGCCTTCTGTTATTGCCATCAGCAGAACAGCAGCAAAAAATATCAACCCGATCAACCCAACGCTAAACAATATTCGGGCTGCCTTAATCCGTCCTTCGACCCTGAGATAGATTCCGGAAAGGATAAGAACTAAAGAGACAACCGCCATTACTTCTCCCATATGCCTTGAACTTAGTGGCTATTCCATGAGTCCTCCTGTCTTATGTTGCGCTGGTGCAACGGGGTGGGCACACCAAGATTCGAACTTGGGACCTCGTCATTATCAGTGACGCGCTCTAACCAACTGAGCTATGTGCCCTTATGTTAAACTTTTAGTTTTCTAGGTGGACCCGAGCGGATTCGAACCGCTGACCTCCGCTGTGCAAAAGCGGCGCTCTACCAACTAAGCTACGGGCCCGATTTTATTCGGACAAAAAACTTTACATCATCTCTTGGCGCTCGGACCCTGCCCGCCCATCCTGGCGGGAACTAAGCTACGGGCCCATTAAATAACACTTTTTCCGGATTGTAAAGTTTGTTTATTGTACAAAAAACAAATAGGGTTGTCTACCCCAACCATTCGGTCGGGACTCAAAGCCAATTCTTGGCCTCCAGACCATTCTTAGCAGCTTCACGCTGCGCCTCCTGCTTTGAATTACCAGATCCTTCCGCTACTAACTCGCTACCGAGGTATACCCCCACCACAAAATGTTTGTCATGATCCGGCCCCCACTCTTTGAGAACGTGATAAGAAGGGGTCACGCGCGACTCTTCTTGGGCACGCTCCTGGAAATAACTCTTGGGATCCATGTAGAGCTTTTGTTTGAGAACTTCAGTCAAATGAGAGACCACCTTAGCCAGAATTAACTTCTGCGCCGCCTCATAGCCCTGGTCAAGATATAACGCCCCGATAATGGCCTCTAGCGCATTAGCCAGAAGATAAGTCCGAGCGCGGCCCGTATCTTTGGATTCGCCCTTGCTCATCAACAGAAATTCCTCCACTCCCAAATCCTTGGCAATTTTAGACAGCATCTCTCCGTTGACCAGCGCCGCTCTCCAACTAGTCAGTTCTCCCTCTGGA
The DNA here is from genome assembly GCA_004297805.1 of Patescibacteria group bacterium. Lineage (GTDB taxonomy): Bacteria > Patescibacteriota > Minisyncoccia > Moranbacterales > SCTJ01 > SCTJ01. The sequence continues at coordinate 2,631 of SCTJ01000001.1, forward strand.
TTTTGATGGTTAGCATAAAGATACTCAGTCACCACCAGCTCCAAAACAGCATCCCCCAGAAATTCCAGCCGCTCATTATGGTCAAGTTTATAGCTCCGATTCTCATTCAAATAGGAGCGGTGGGTAACCGCCTGTTCCAGAAGAGAACTATCTTTAAATTTAACCCCTAATTTTTTGGCGAGATCATCTATCATGACGATAGATAAATCCAAAGTTCAAAATCCAAATTCCAAACGCTTCATTTGAAATTTGAGCTTGGGATTTTGGGTTTAGAATATTAATCCTCGGCCTTTTCTTTTTCCAATTTATCGCTTTCTTCGTTACCCGCTTTTTTCTTTTTAGTCACGTCGTCCTTCATCGGCTCACCCATCTCTCGATAGATTGTTCCCAGCACGCCATTCACAAAGCGAGCTGAACTTTCGCCTCCGAATGTCTTGGCCAGCTCAATGGCCTCATTAATGGCCACTTTGGGAGGAACTTCCTCATAGTTACCATGCATGAGCTCATATATCCCTAGGCGAAGGATATTTCGATCCACTATCGTCACCTGTTCCAACGGCCACTCTGGCGCGCATTTCTCAATCAATTTGTCGATGCCGGCCCGCTGAGACAAGGTCCCTTTGACTAATGCTTCGACAAAGACATAATCTTCCACGCCCGGCGCAAACTCGGCGACATTGCGTTCCACAATTTCTTTCACATGATCGTCATGCTTACCCTGGAAATCCCATTCGAAAAGGGACTGCATTGCGATGGATCGTTGAAGGTGCCGATTTGCCATTTTTGTTTTCGAGCTATGCGAGAAACTACAAAATGAGCATCCCGCACCAATTCTATTAACCAAACAATAAGTTACCACCCCGTAAGCCGAAGGCGAATCCGTGCAACCAATTAACTTCGACTACCGAATAAATTCGGAATTGGTGCTGGGAGGCCATCAACTAAATTTATTTTTTCTTCTTGGTCTTTTTCAGCGTGTTGATCACTTCTTTACCCTTATAATAACCACAACTGGCGCACACGCGGTGAGCCAAAATTGGTTTAGCACACTTTGGACAAGTGACTGTCCCAGTGGTTTTGATAGTGAAGCGCACCCGCCGGCGATCGCGCCGAGCCTTTGTCTTGTGTTGCTTTTGCGTTGACATAAAGTTTGAAAAATTCCGTTAATTAAAGCCTTCCCAATCTATCATCTTATTTGGTTTATTGCAAGATTATGCCCAAATTGACCACTATAGACCTATCAAACTTTACCCCAAATGAGCTTGAAAATATTGCGCTGCAAATCAGCGATGGCCTGATCGCAGATGATGACGCCGATCAGGTTCTTGAAGGAGATGAGCGCCACTTTATCGCCAGTCACCAAAAGATCGTTTTCAAATTTGAAGTCAGCCGGCAAAAATTTACTCTTGGTAAAACTTTTGTACTTTTCAACTTTAAGCCGAGCTACAGCCTCGTCCGAGCGCTCCACTAGATTGTGTAGCTGCCCGCCATTGGCATAGAGGCGCATCAACAACTCATCATTTTCTGCGTGTGAAAAGAGTTTGAAAAAGTGGTACGGGGAAAAGAAGGAATAAATGTTTTGGTGTGTTTCCACGAATTCTTTGTAGATATTCTTGATGCCCTCCCGCCCTTCATAGAAATTGACTTTCGGCTTACTGAAAGCCACCGAAAACATCGACTGCAATTCAGGAATGATTTTTTCCAATTCGACTTTTTGCCGGTCCAAGCGGCGCTTTTGCGATTCCACCACATTCACAATCTTTTCCGGATCTTCTGCTATATACAAAACCCTTTTGCGGTCCACTGCTTTGTATATCAGTCCCTTGTCCAACAAAACTTGCAGGTGTTGATAAATAGAGGTTCGCTTTATTTTGGAGCGCAGCGCTATGCCAGAAATAGTATTTTTCCCGCCCGACAGAATTGCCAAATAAATCCCAATTTCCTTGTGATTTAAGCCTAAAAGTCCCAGCTTTTCTTCCAACTTATTCATGCTTCCTTTATACGCCTTATTTCAAAAGTGTCAACATTTTTCGTCATATTTTATAAAATACATTAATTTTTATGGCTTATATATGGAATTAAATTAAATATGTGTCTACATAATTTGACTGTTTATTCCTTCTGATTACACTAACCTATCCTTGGGAAAGATCGTTGACAACTAACAAGAAAGGAACTTGCCATGAAAGTAGTGCTCATTAATCCGGGCCTATCGATTGATTCCGACGATGCCTCCGGCCAGGAAACACGCTTTTTCCCCGAAGGCCTCGCGGTAATAGCCGCGGCCTTGCTCCGCGCCGGTCACGCTGTGCAAACGATTGACCTGTGTGCTGAGCAAACAGTGACACCCGCGATCTGCCAGGAGGCCGAAGTTTTTGGTCTGACGGGCATGATCAACCAGTTTGCCGGTCTGGAAGTTATCATTCCGCATCTGCGCAAGCTGAACCCCCGGGCCAGGATACTGCTGGGCGGACCACTGGTGACTTGTGCACCGGAGCTGATCAGCCAGCTCCTAGATTTCGACGTGGCGGTCATCGGTGAAGGAGAAAGGGTGGTCGCCAAGCTGCTCGAAGATACTACTGCTGAAAGCGGCAAGCCGCGCCTGGTATCGGACATGGCATATCTTTCGGAAAAGGAATTCCTCCGGCCGGCCTTTGAGCTGTTCGATCTCCCTTGGTATGTATCCGGTCTTCACCGGCCACACCTCCAGGCTGTCGGCATGTCCGGCAAGATGATCAACAACTTGATGGTCTCGCGCGGCTGTCCACGATCCAGGAACTGCGCTTTCTGCGGACAGTTCTTCGGCCATGCCATCCGGTGCAAACCCTTGGCGCTGGTCAATCAAGAATTGGGCGCCTGGACCAATGTCGGCACATCGGCTGTTCGCTTTCAGGACGACAACCTCACCCTCCTGCCCCTGGAGAGGCAGGAACAGCTCTATGATTTGGTCAGTCGCTTCAATCTGACCTGGGCGGCACACTCGCGGGTCGACGCCGTCAATCCACAGCTGTTGCAGCGCATGCAGCAAGCGGGGTGCAAAGCTCTCTACTTTGGCCTCGAGTCGTTTTCTGATCAAGCGCTGCAATTTGCCGGTAAGGGCATTTCAGTGGCCAAGATCCAAAACGCCATCGCTCTGACACAAGCAGCTGGAATCAGACCAGCAGCTTTCTTCCTATTGGGACTGCCCGGAGAAACTCGAGAATCACTGCACACCGCGATCCAGTTTGTGCGCAACTCTCGGATCCTGGTCTCGCCCTACATCCTCTGCCCGATTCCCGGCACACCCCTCTTCGAACTGGCCCGGCCGCAAATTCCCAGCATGCGCGATTTTCTGCGAAGCTGCGCCCATTGGGAAAACCGCCAACTAACGGAGGGAAAACTACGCATCAACCTCACAGACCTTCCGGATGAGCTGCTCCTCGAAACCTATCGGGAGCTCAAGGAACTCGGCCGGCATTAAACTGGCCGCGACTAACCACCCAGAAAAGGAGAACGACAATGGAAATCAACCGCAATGGACTGCTCTACAAGATTGCCTACGGTTATTTCAAAAACCCGCCGGAACAAGGCAATCTCTGTCCTTTTTTCTGGCGTACCGTCTTTTCGTTTTTCATCGTCTGGCCAATCTGGATGCCGATCAGACTGACGGTCGGCAACATCCTGGCCTTCGTGCTATTCGGCTATTGGCTGAGCCCGTCCGCTTGCCACGCTATCAGCTGGTGGCCGGAGATCAGGGGTTGGCGCTTTAACCTGGGCCTCCTCCTGCTGTGCTCAATACCAGTAACGATGATTGGCGTTGTCATCTTCTGGCTCATCACCGACTGGATCCCCAGCGCCTTTAACAGCACAATCCGTTTTTTCATTTCGGATGAAGGGCGCATCCTTTTAAGTGTGGTGGCAACGGCGGCAGCGATAATTTTTATTATCGTTAAATGTTCCGCCATTAGAAAGGCCGAATGGTGGCTCGTGCTCAAGGCCTATCTCAAAGCCAGAAAGGAGAAGTTCTGTCCGCTCATCACCTTCGTAGAAAGAAAGTAGCGTTCACCAGCTCCGGTTCGCCGCAACGGCGGACCGGGGCTTTTTATTTGTAACTATTTTTTATGTTTCTTGAAATAAGTCGGCATCGGTTCAAAAGTCCGGCGGTGGATTTTTGACGGACCGAATTTTTCAATCATTTCCATGTGGAACTTGGTACCATAGCCCTTGTGTTGGTCAAGTCCATATTCCGGATATTGCTCATGCAGTTCCAGCATCATGCGGTCCCGCGTCACTTTGGCAATGATGGAAGCTGCGGAAATTGATTTTACAATTCGATCTCCACCCACAATCGCTCTTTGTTCGTGGGAAAAGTTGGGTATACATTTGTTTCCATCGACCAGAACAATTGTTTGCATATCACATAGCGCATAACGCATAACGTCTTTATTTCCCTGCGCTTCACGCTCCATGCTATGCGCTAATGCGCCTACAGCTTTTTTCATCGCCAAAAAACTGGCTTCCAAAATATTTATTCTATCAATAGTATGATGATCACAACTCCCAACGCCCACGTGAAAATTTTCGTGGATGAAGTCAAAGACCTTTTCACGCTGTTGATGCGACAACTTTTTGGAATCGCGGATAAGCGCAAAAAGCTTCGCCTGCTCAACTGGAACCGCGAAATCAGAAGACTTGTATGCCACCGCGGCCGCTACTACCGGTCCAGCTAATGGTCCACGGCCAGCCTCATCCACCCCAATAACAAGTTGGTAGCCGTCGACTAAAAGCCTCGTCTCTAAGTCGAATGTTGATTTATCCATACTGGTATTATACTATCAATACTGTTGATTTCCCAAAACATTCGAGGAGCTGCCCAAGGAGGTGAGGTTTGCTCAAAATCATCCTATTCAAAGGCTGGGACTTCGCCAAGCTGGCCCCCGGCCTCGCCTGGAGAAGAAAGGCGGTCTTTATCCCACTCGCAGTTGTCTCCATTCCCGCTTTATTCCTTCCGGCGCTCATCCGCGAGTATCAAAGACACAAGCAGGCAGCTGCTCGAGCAACTGAGCCGAAATCAACAGACCATTCTCCCAAGGAGGACAAATAACCTGGGGGCTTCGAGTCACACGACGCCCCCTACCCCACCTTCAGGCGGCGTGCTATAATATAGTCGGAAAAACATTTGTTACCTTTCCTGCAAAACCCAGTGAATTACTCCGGGCTATGGGGGGCGGAACGATCATATGAAAAAATATTTTTTAGTATTATCAGATAACCCTATTTCGAATAGTGGTTTTTATTTTGTCTAATTCAAACATCTACTCTCATGAAATTCACCCACCTCCACGTTCACAGTCACTATAGCCTGCTCGATGGCCTCGCTAAGATCGATGACCTTCTGGATCGCGCCAAAGAACTGGGCATGGATTCCTTGGCTATCACCGATCACGGCGTGCTCTATGGCGCGGTCGAATTTTTCATCAAAGCCAAGGAGCGTGGCATCAAACCCATTATTGGTTGCGAAATGTATCTGGCCCCCAATGGCCTAGCTAACAAAAATGCAATTGCCGAAGATCGTCGACGTCACCATTTGATTTTGCTGGTGAAAAACGAGACGGGCTACCGTAATCTCATGAAATTAATTTCAATTGCCCACCTCGATGGCTTCTACTACAAGCCTCGCATTGACCGAGAGGTTTTGCGCCAATATGCGGAGGGTTTGGTAGGCATGAGCGCCTGCGTAGAGGGAGAAGTTCCATCCGCGATTGTGAATGGGGATTATGCAAAGGCCAAATCCCTTGCCTTGGAATACCGGGACATCTTTGGCGAAGGCAGCTTCTTCATGGAAGTGCAAGACCATCCCAATTTCACCAACCAGCAAATTGCCAACCAGGGAATCATCAAGCTTTCCAAAGAAACTGGCATCCCGATTGTCGCCACGGGTGACATTCACTACGCCCGCAAGGAAGACGCTTCTATCCAAGACATTCTGCTGTGTATTCAAACCAATCGCAAAGTTGATGAGACTGACCGCATGAATCTTTTGCAATTTGATCTTTCCATGCGCTCACCGGAAGAGCTGGCCGTGGCTTTCAAGGACAATCCAGAAGCATTGAGCAACACTCAGCTAGTAGCTGATCAGTGCAACTTACAGATTGAGCTCGGCAAGACACTCTTACCACACTTTGATGTTCCCGAAGGCTACACCACTGAAACATATCTACGCCATCTCACCGAAGCCGGCCTGGCCAAAAGATACGGGGATACCGTGACAGACGAGCATCGTACTCGCATGGACTACGAACTCTCGGTCATCGAAAAAACTGGCTATGCGTCTTATTTCCTCATCGTGCAGGACTTCGTCAACTGGGCCAAGGAGCAGGGCATCGTGGTGGGTCCAGGCCGCGGCAGCGCCGCGGGCAGCTTTGTGTCCTATCTCACCGGCATCACTAACATTGACCCCATCAAATATAACTTGCTTTTCGAAAGATTTCTCAATCCTGAACGCGTGTCCATGCCCGATATCGACATGGATTTTGCTGACGATCGCCGTGATGAAGTTTTAGACTACGTTCGCAATAAATATGGACATGACCACGTGGCCCAAATCATCACCTTTGGAACCATGGCGGCTCGGGCTGCGATTCGCGATGCTGGCCGGGCATTGGGATACCCCTACGACTATTGCGACAAAACGGCCAAAATGATTCCGATGTTTCACACTATGGAGCAAACCCTGGATCAAGTTCCAGAATTCAGAGCTTTCTATAATTCTGACCCACAAGCCAGAAAATTGATTGATTCCGCCAAGCGCTTGGAAGGCGTCGCCCGACATGCTTCCATGCATGCTTGCGGAGTCGTGATCACTAAGAGTCCGGTGACCGACTACACCCCCTTGCAGAGAGTGATCGGCAAAGAGGGCACCGTGACCCAATATTCTTCCTCCACTAAATCCAGCTACGTCGAAAAGATTGGCCTCCTCAAGATGGACTTTTTGGGACTAAAAAATCTCACTATTATTCAAAACACCTTGCGCATCGTGCGCAAGGTTCGTGATCTCTCGCTTAACATCGACGACATCCCACTCGACGACGAGTTGGCCTATAAGCTCCTTCAGAGTGCCAAAACTACCGGAGTGTTCCAATTGGAAAGCACCGGCATGAAGCGCTACCTCAAACAACTCAAGCCCACGGTGCTCGAAGATATCATCGCCATGGTAGCGCTCTACCGACCAGGACCGATGGAATGGATTCCTGATTTTATCGCTGGCAAACACGGCATCAAAAAGGTGAAGTATCTCCACCCCAAACTAGAACCCATCCTCAGCAACACCTATGGCGTGGCTGTTTATCAAGAACAGATTATGCAAATCGCCCGGGACTTGGCAGGCTTTACCATGGGTGAAGCCGATGTGCTGCGCAAAGCCATGGGCAAGAAAATTTTTGAATTGATTAAGGAACAGAAAATAAAATTCGTGGCTGGCTGTGTCAAAAATGGTATTGACGAAAAAGTGGCCGATAAGGTGTTCGCTTTCATCGAGCCCTTCGCGGGCTATGGCTTCAATCGATCTCATGCGGCCTGCTACGCCTTGGTTGGCTACCAAACTGCCTATCTCAAAGCGCACTTCCCAGCGGAATTCATGGCGGCCCTGCTCACCTCTGACCAGCACGACATTGACCGCGTAGCCATTGAGGTTAGCGAATGTCAAGAGATGGGCATTCAGGTCTTACCGCCAAGCATTAACGAAAGTTTTGAAGACTTTGCCGTAATCGTCGGAGAAGATGGAGCCGAGAGAATCCGCTTTGGTCTCAATGCCATCAAAAATGTGGGTGCC
>SCTJ01000040.1 GCA_004297805.1 Patescibacteria group bacterium
GCCGTTTGCTTTAGCCAAAACGTGTCTTGCATATCGCGTGCCGGATGACTCTTGGGCATGTTCAACGCGTCAAAGTTGTAGAATTCAGTTTCGATCTCTCGCCCGTCAGCCACCTCAAATCCCATGGAATTGAAAATATCTTCAATTTCGTTTTGGACTTGAGAAAGGATATTCAGGTGGCCCCGTTCAACTTTGTGCCCCGGGATTGTCACGTCAATCTTCTCCGCTTGCAAATCAAAGCCTTTCAGTTTCAAGGACTTCTCTGCCTCAGCCAAACGTTTCTCGATTTCTTGTTTTACCTGATTGGCCATTTGCCCAATCTGACGACGCTCCTCTTCGGCCAAATCCTTGAGTCCTTTCAGAATGTTGTTGAATTCGCTTTTCCGTCCCAAAAACTGGATGCGCAGATTAGCCACATCCTCGTTAGATTGAACCTTCTGAATCATTTCCTCGGCCTGCTGTTTGATAGCCGCGATTTTTTCTTTAAGCATAGTTCTATTATACAGAACGGATTGAAAAAGTGAAGTAGTACCCCGATTAATAGAGAGAGCGCCTGACCCACGTTCGCAGGCCAGGCGCTCAAGTCGCAAGTAGCGACTGCTCGTCCAGTTCGTTGGCCGAAACCAACCTAGCACTCGCACTGCCCCTCCGGCTCGCCACACACTGGGCAGAGCCCCTCGTCCTCCTCGAGTTCGTCAGCTTCAGTCTCTCCAGCTTCACCTTCCTCGGGCTCATCCTCGTCATCGATTCCGCTGTCAGCACTGCCGCAGACACACGCCCGAACGCTTCTGCGACAATTGACGCAGACCTCTTCTTCGACATCCTCCAGACCTTCGTCTTCCTCTTCGCCTTCCCTGGCAAGGTCGTCCAGATCTCCCTCGTACGCCATCGTTGCCGCCCTCCGTAGGTTAGACTCCCTTCTCAGCGCTTTCGGGCTCCTCCTGAGCCTCGCTGAGACCGTTCACCACTCCCTTGGCACCAGACGTCAGTAACCTGACAACAACCACCAGTCCCAAGGCTACCACCACTCCCATGCCTACTGCTTCCCCGATGTCACGCGGGGTCGTCTTCGAACGCTTGCTCACGATTCCTCCTCATCCGGTACGCATAGTACCGATCCGGCCCCCGACGAGTATCACCAGACACACTCCGATCAGCACTCCGCCGCATCGCAGTATGCCCCCAACACTAGTTTAGATAGAACCTTGCGTCTTGCCGCCCCCTCCCCATGGCGCAAAAGACGCTCGTACGAAAACCAACGAGCTAGTCACCAAATTACGCTGCCATCTTTTGTAGCCAGTACAATTTGGTTTGTTTATTTTTCGAACTTTATTTTCACGAAATGTATTTTGCCCACTTTCAGTACTTTCCCATCATGCAACTGCGGAGTCAATATCAATTCTCCAGCCACTACCTTTTCGCCATCAATGGTCACGCCACCTTGCTCAATCTTCCGGCGAGCATCACTGCGACTCATGGCCAGTCCAGCTGACACCATGAAGTCCATAACATTCTCATGATCATCATAAGCTTCCACCCATTTAACCACCTGCACTGGCATGTCGGTTGGCACTTCTTTTCTGGAAAAAGTCTGGATGAAATACTGTTCAGCCTCGTTGGCTTTGTCAGGCCCATGATAGATTTTCACAATTTCACTGGCCAACTTTATTTTCAAATCGCGCGGATTGACGCCACCCTCCATTTCCTTCTGCATTTTTTCCACTTCTGCCAAAGGCACCCGTGTACAATGCACGAAGTATTTGATGATCAGCTCATCCCCCATACTCATCACCTTACCAAACATTTCATTCGGTTCATCCAACAAATTGATAGTGTTCCCCCAGCTGGAACTCATTTTGCGTCCATCAATACCTTCAATCAGATTTACTGTCAAAATGTCTTGCGATTCTTGTTCATAAGCTCGCTGCAAATCACGCCCAGCCAGCAAATTGAACCGCTGGTCAGTGCCGCCCAACTCTACGTCCGCACGCACTGCCACACTGTCATAGCCCTGCATCAACGGGTAGAGTACCTCGCGCAATGACACTCGACTGCCTTTCTCCAAACGCTTGGCGACATTTTCGCGCGCAATAAATTCAGCCACCGAAAAAGCATTGGCTTGTTTGGCAATTTCTTTGTAGGTCAGTTTTCCTAGCCATTCCGAGTTGCGATGAAATTCTACCTTCTCCATATCCAAAATTTTTCCTGCTTGTTCGCGATAGGTTTGCAAGTTTTGTTCGACGGTTTCTTCGGCCAACATCGGCCGTTCACTCTCTTTGTCCGAAGCATCTCCAATCACACCCGTGAAGTCACCGATAATAAAAACGATTTGGTGTCCCAAATCCTGAAAGTCTTTCAACTTCAAAAGGACTACTGATCGACCCAAATGCAAATTCGGGCTAGTCGGATCAATGCCCAATTTTATTCTTAACTTTTCTCCGGCCAAAAGCCGCTTTTTGAGATTATCTTTGTCGATTACTTCGGATACCCCGCGACTCAAAAGCTCGTCAATTTTGGATTCCAGTTCATTTTTCATATGAATAATCATAGCAACGTAACGCCTTTTTGACAAATAGCCCATTCGCTATCACCCACCCAACAAATCCTTCTGACAATACTCAACCAATCCTCCCTAGCAAGTGTCTCAAATTCTTGCATATGCAAGAATTTGAGACACTTCACTTCAACAGAATGCTAGCAACTTCTAATATCCAAAAGACTACAGGATGAGAAGCTAATGAAGCTATAGCAACTTTATACTGGACACATCATAAGCCTAATTGAAAGCGCCCCCACCAAGTTCTCACGAGTTTCCGTGAGTTTCCCTGGTGAGGGCACTGTATGCTTGGCGCCGATGTAGGACTCGCGCCTACCTGGGCGTCCTGGAGAGGTTGCCCGAAGCGCAGCCCTGGGACGGCACCCCTGACTTCAGCTCCCTGCCGATCTTGATCGCCCGGCGCAGCGAGAGCTGCTCCGGCTTTGGCCCGGCCGTGAGCATAACCGTATAGTTCAGGTGGATTCCCACGCTCGCCTTAGCGCAAGCGCGACTGAACCCCTTCCCTCCGATGTTCTTCTGCCGGCCAAATCGGAGGATCATCTGATGGCAACGCGCGCTTTCCATCGAGAGCACCGTCGCCCGCGTGGCCTGGTGATTCCAGCCACTGAGAGCCACCGCGATGACGCGGACGCGATCGTCGTGCAGCTCGCGCCGCAGAATCGCGTCGATCATCGCCGGAAGGTGCGGATCGTCGCTGGTCGCAACGATCAAGCAGTCAACCAGCTTCACCAGACGCCGCAGAAACCGCACGGCCTGCCGGTGACGCCAGTGGCTGTTGAGCACCATGATGGGCAGCAACTTCACCACCTTCGCCGACTCCTCCAGAGCCAGCCTCTCCAGTCCCTTCACGCACTGCGTGAGGTCACTGCGCCTGCTGACGACGATGCCGATTCGTGTCGGCCCCCTCATCCGCTGTCCGCCACATCCCCCTCCATTCGTCATTTCCGCACGTTTCCTTTCCGGGCTTTTATACAGCCCTGTGTGAGTTCCTGGTCATTTCCCCAAAGACAAAGGGTCTTTCCCCCGATGCCTCCAACAAATCTAGCCTGAATAGACCGAAAAAGCAAGAAAAGCCCGCGGGAACGGGCCTATAATAAAAATATGGAGGATAATGGAGCTACAAGCCCATTCGCTGCTTGGCTTCGCGCATTTGGGCTTCAGAAATCTGGCCCGAGGCCTTCATTTGTTCCATAGCCCCCAAAATCTGGCCTTTGTTTTTTTGAATGTTATCCGGCGTCAGCACCTTTTGCATCAACTTCATGCGCTCCGCTTCACTCATGGAAGCCAACTTTTTCATGGCCAAGCGTTGCATGAACCCCATATTCTGAGGATCATCACTTGGTTGGCTCGCTCCACCAGTACCAGCTACTGGCTGAGTTGATTTTTTGGCAAAAGGATTCCACATAATTTAACAAGGCTAAAGACTAAACTTTAAAATTTTTTAATTTATACCTTATTTAGACTTTAGCTGCCAATTATAAATCGTGACCAACAAGGCTGAAGCTACAAAAATAGAAGAATAAGTTCCAAAAGTCACACCCACCAACAAGGCCAGTGAGAAATCCTTGATGGTCTCGCCTCCAAAAAGATAGATGGCGAGGAGAGTGACAATCACCGTCATAGAAGTATTGATGGAACGCACTAGCGTTTCATTGAGCGATCGATTCACGATGTCTGGGAATTTGTCTTTGGCTGAGCTCTTGAGCAGATTTTCGCGGGTGCGATCATAAACCACGATAGTATCATGCACCGAGAATCCCAAAATCGTCAGCAAGGCGGCAATGAACGGCACGCCAACCTCGATACCCTTGAAATGTCCCAACACTGAGAAAACCCCCATGGTAATGAGCACGTCATGAATGAGAGCCACCACCGCCCCCGCTCCATACTTCCAAGATTCCACCGGCCGAGAAACTTTGCGAAAGGCCCAAGCGATATAGCTCATGATCAGCACTACTGCCCAAAAAATTGACCAAAATGAATTTTTGCGTAATTCCTGTGAGACCGATGAATTGATATATTCTACTCGTAGCTGCGTCGCTTCCTGGTATACCTCGCGAATTGTTTTCAGCACTGCATCGTTAACAGCATCATCTTCTGATCCATAGCGAATTAGGGCTGTTCCCTGATTGGTAGGCTGGATTGCCAGACTCTTGAGCTGCAACTCTCCAAGCACACCCTCCAATTCCTGGGTTGTCGGCATTTGTCCCGCAAATTGCACCTCCATGAGTGTCCCACCTGTGAAATCAATGCCGAACTTCATTCCCCACACCATGAGACTCAGCAAGCTCAAGGCGGTCAAGACGATGGAAAAAGCGTAGGTGTATTTGGTTTTCCCGATAATATTGAACATGCGCATATGATTATTTCTTGGTTTCGTTATTTTCCATTTTGGCTTGACTCACTCCAACCAGCCACAGCTTATCATGAATCCACTCACCCACGAAGAATGTCAGCAACGTGCGTGAAATGGTGATAGCTGTGAACATCGAAACCACCACTCCAATGAATAGGGTAGCCGCAAAACCTTTCACAAATCCAGTACCCATTGAATAGAGTACTAACGCAGTGATAATGGATGACACATTGCCGTCTCGAATGGATGTCCAGGCTCGCTTGAAGCCCTCTTCAATGGCCCCTGATACTGACCGGCCGCGTCTAATTTCCTCCTTAGTGCGTTCAAAAATCAAAATGTTAGCATCCACTGCCATCCCAATGGAGATGATGAACCCAGCGATACCTGAAAGGGTGAGAGTGATTGGCAGCGGAGAATATCCAGAGAGTTTGAAAATCGAAATCATGGTACCGGTATAGATGAGCAGTGATACCGAAGCAATGAGTCCCAAGAAACGGTAATAGACTAACATGAAAAGCACCACTAATCCCAGGCCGATAGCCCCGGCCTCAAGACTCTTCTTGAGTGACACTTCTCCCAATGAGGCCTCAATGCTCTGCTGGTTAACCAGCGTGAGTGGTACTGGCAAGGCACCCTCGTTCAGTCGTTGCGCCAACTGTTTGGCTTCATCGATGGTAAAGCGTCCAGTAATCTCGGCGCTACCACTCGTAATCTCAGCTTGCACTGTGGGCGAGCTAATCTCTTCGCCATCCAAATAAATGGCTACCTGCTTACCTAAATTGCGCTTGGTAATTTCAGCAAAGAGTCGCGTCCCTTCTTCATCAAACTTGAGCACCACCCTTGGCTCGCTTAACCCCTGATTAGCATAATCCACTGAGGCGCTTTTCAAATTTTTTCCAGATAGACCAGTCGATTTGTATTGCAACCCCAAATCGTCCACGCTCATCTTGCGCAACAAAATATGAGCGGCATGCACTTCCCGGTCATCTCCCACGCCACGCGACTCGATAATTTTGATGATATGCCATCCAAATTGCGTTTCCACCACATTTGATAGCACTGTTCCAGCTGGCAATGGAGTATCAAAAACTGCTTTCTCAAATTCAGGCACGAAAGATGGAGTGCCATCAGCTTTATTGCGCTTACTAAATCCCAGGTCGCCACCATTTTCGCGTGAACCTGGATCCTGACTCACTTCCTTGGCGACTGTAGCAAAGTCTTCGCCTCCAGAGACTCGTTGCAGAACTTCGCCCGCCCGCTGCTTTGACTGGACATTCATCGAATCAACAAATTCCTTGATTTTTGGATCGATGTCGGCCACATCACCTTGCTCCTTAAATTCCAGAAATGGTGTATCCTTGATGCGCTTCTTGGCCTCTTCAATATCCTTGATACCAGGCAACTCCACAATGACATGGTATTCATCTCCCGCCCGAGCTGTTTGCACCAAAGGCTCGCCCACCCCAAAAGCGTTAACGCGTTTCTCAATCACATCTTGAGCGCCTTGCAACGAATCCAAAATTCGACCACTCTCAACTTGTGAGACATCGGCCTTGTATTCCAAATGGATCCCGCCCCGCAAATCTAATCCCAGGTTGATCTTGAGACTATTCAGAGCTTCATAGCCTCGTGGCCAGAATTTGATAGCCTGAGGATAGGAAATCAAACCAACCACCACCGCCAGCAAGGCGACCGCCAAAATCTTGGTGCGAATATTCTTTCTGGTTCTCATAGTATAGATTAGTATAACGACAATAAAATAACTTGGCAATACTGGGTCGTGGAGCGTAGAACGTGGAGCGTGGAGCGCTATGTGTTATGCGCTTTACGTTCTACGTTATGCGTTCCACGTTATGCATTATGCGTTTCACGTTATACGTTATACGCTATACGTTTTGTCCAGCCATTCCTGCAAAATAATCCGAGCCGCTTCGGCATCGTCTTGTTTGGAAACTCGCTTCTCGCCTTTTTCAATCAAATTTCGCTGAGCTGATTGAGTGGTAAACATCTCATTTTGGTATTCAACTGACACGCCGGTTTTCTCAGTTAGCATCCCACCAAATTTCTCCACCGCCAGCGTGCCCGCTTGATTTTCGTGCATGGGCGTGCCAATAATAATTTTCTCGATATTTTCTTTGACGATAATAGCTGAAATTTTCTCAACCAGTTGGTTGTCATTCCTTAGTGTCGTATAGGTAAAAGCCATTCGCGTTTCCAGATCCGCTAAAGCTAGGCCCAAGTTGGCCGTACCGTAATCAATTCCCAGTATTTTCCGCACTTCTGGCATAGGCTTTTTTCTCTTGACTTTATCTTATTTATATGCTACAATGGTAGATTGCTGGATAAGTTCTGGCAATATAACAGCTCGTCCACAACCCAACCCTGGAGGGATAAACCCGTGAAGAAGGTCATCTGCTGCACCCTGTTCGTGGCGGCCATCGTGGCCAGCGTGTTCGTCGGCGGCGGCACTCTCAACACTCTCGCCGATGCCCAGCCTCAGCACATCCGCTACCGCTCGGGACTCACCGGTGAGCAGGTGAAATACGACATCCACCCCCTCACCCTCCAACGTCTCTGGGAGAAGACCCCCTGGGCCTTCTTCCTCTGCCCCTTCCTCGTGCTGGGCGCGTCCCGGCCAGTGAAGGAGAGCTGGGACCAGATCACCACGAAGATCCTGGTCAGGACCCTCGCTCGATAACGGGACCGAGGACAGAGCTCCACCCAACCCCCCTTTTGCGCACCGCGCGACTGGGGGGTTGATCATTTCTAGATTGTCAAAACCTCCACTCCCTCTTTCGTAATCACCACTGTATTCTCATAGTGTGCCGTCAGCGATCCATCTTTAGACTTGAAAATCCAACCATCGTGCCCGAGGACTGTTTCAAATCCACCGGCATTCACCATCGGCTCGAGGGCCAGCGTCATGCCTGACTTCAAAACCAAATCTTCATATTTTCGGTTGTAGAAATTGGGCACATAAGGATCCTCGTGGATTTCTTTCCCCACCCCATGCCCCACCAAATTGCGCACCACGGCCAAGCCATTTTTTTCAATATACTTTTGCACTTGTTTGGAATAGCTACTCAGCTTAGCTCCCTCTTTCAGGCACTTGATGCCCTCCCAGAAAGATTCTTCGGTGACCGACATGATTTTTTGCGCTGCCGCTGAAATCTTCCCGACACCCATGGTCCGCGCGGCATCAGTGTGGAGTCCTTGAAAATAAACACCCACATCTACTTTCAAGAGATCCCCGCTCTTCA
>SCTJ01000041.1 GCA_004297805.1 Patescibacteria group bacterium
TGTTTGAGGCGTTCGTCAGAAGGCGCGGTGGTATCAATGGTGTTTTGACCAATGTAGAGGACGGTAGAGCCGCTACCGTTGGTGGCGTCGTCGATGAGCGCATTTTGGTCAGCATCGGAGCCGATGACAATCCCATTGGCGACTACCAGGCTGCCGTAGGCAGGGGTGGTGTCGCCGATGCCGATTTTCCCGTCATAGAGAATGCGCATTGCCTCTGTTCCGCCATCGCTCCCTGTTTGGAAAATCATGTCAGCACCGGAAACACCCACGCCGCTCGTGGTACGCATAATCAAATCATCGGTCGTGCCAGTGCCGCCAATCAAAGCCTGCCCCCCAGCGCGTCCAGCTAGAAGCATATATTGAGTATGGTCATCATCGGCCAGCCCCGCTAATGATCCGTGGTCGGCTACCAAGGTTGGATTGAGAGTAGAATTCCACACGGTTTCGATTATGGCTGTTGGGTCAGATTTCTGGAAAAGAAACCTACCGATCAAGCGACCACTGGCAGTGATACGCGCTGGAACACTTGATGGAGCCGTCGATGCAGCCGCCAAGGCCTGGGTATTATATTGATTTTGCCCATACAACATCACGATGTTGCCATCCGTTTCCAAATAAAACCACAGGGCTAACCACTTCGCATTGGTAGCCGTCTGAAGCGTACCGGAGTTGTTGTCATATTGAGTGTTGGGCCATTGTGACTGATTCAGCACGCCAGTCCATCCGCCGGATCCATCGCGATAATAGACATCGAAACGGTCCGTTCCGGATGAATCGAAGGACGGAATCGTAAAGTTATTCGATCGATCCCACAATGTTCCCGCGGTCAGGGTGACATTGCGAGTCCCAGTTTCACCGATAATTAATCCTCCTTGTCGTTCATCTCTCTCATAGGGTCGTGTTCCATAGAACCTTCGAATGAGTCGCCCAACCTGATCAGGAAACTCTCGACCATCTTGATTAATATGAATCGTTCCCCCGGCATTAGCCACCATTCCCAGCGGCCAATTATCGTAGTAATTCCAGTTATCAAGGGTGCGCACTTCCACCACTGGGCTCCCTGAATTGTAATTTATTCCAACATAACGGACCGTATCAGCTGGAATGGCTGTCGCGCCGAGTGCTGACCAATCAAACGCTTTCAGTTCAGAGATATTTGTGGCACCAATCCGAATGTATCCTGTTCCGGCATCCACCGTAATATTGCCACTTCCCGCATCATTGATTGTGCCACCAGTGGCTCTTCCAGCCGTTCCCGCAAAGTTGAGAAAATCGTTGACTGTGCCATATGTCGGCGATCCGATGGACGGAAATGCCGATGTGATTATGCCAGAGGCAATGATGTCTCCCGCCACTTCTAATTCCGCTCCGGGAGCGATAGTACCAATACCAACATCGTCAGCAAAATATGATTTTCCGCCGGCTGAATATAGAGCATAATTATTCACCCCTCCTGTCTGATTGTTTATGTATACGCCATAATTATCAGCAATGGTTCCGCCAGAGGTATTGGGCGTATCAACGAAAACTCCATAGGCGTTGCCGATAGAAGCTGAACCAGCCCCGCTATCATAATTACCAAGCTGATAATAATATCCGTAAGCATTATTAATAGTGGCATTTCCGCTGCTTCCGACGACATTGCTTATATTCGCATATGATCCATAGGCATATTCCACACTGGAACTATTTGCATCATTGGACATATTCCAGACTTGTGGAAAGACTCCATCAGCGGTGCCGACATCTGATCCGATTATATTTGAAGTTAAGTCTCCTCCGCTGAGATATTCCACACGAGCCCCTCCCGAGTTTTCAGCGTTACCACTCAATCCACTTGCTGAAAATAAATTGCTTGTTCCCTGATGGATAGCGCTTGCACCCACTCCATAAATATATCCACCAGATAAATCATTGGAATTATCAGCCGGAACAGTGACTGTGTTTTTCGCAGCATAAATATCATTGGAGAATCCATTGACTAGATCAGCTGTCAGATTAATTTCTTGAGCATACGCAACCTGATCGGCTGTAAATGTTTTATTTATTGTAAGCGGTGACGTTGGATTGTCCGTTCCGATGCCGACGTTACCATTCAAAATCAATTCGTTTAACACTCCCCAACCAGCATCCCGTCCGATAGTAATCCGATTGTTCGACTCGCCTTCATAGTACATAAAGCTGGTTAGCCGGGTTCCGACATCGTGGATCATGATCTCGGTATTGCTATCGGTCTCCAGCATCAATCCGGCAGTATTGCCATTCCAGCTGTTGCCACCACCAAAACTGGAATTATAACTTCCAACCGTGAGTGATCCATTGGCCATATATCCTTGACTGCAAGCAGCTCCGCCGTCATCTGAAATGCAAACATTGCCACGCACATCAAATTTGCCGAATGGACTGGTCGTCCCGATGCCGACATTGCCCGATGGAGAAATGTAGAACCTATTTTTTATGTCAGGGTTGTCGCCTTGCGCCTGACTGCTTTCCGTCATAATTGCAAAGTCTCCATAGACCTCCTGATCGGATCCCATCCACCAACGACGAGAATTGCCGTCATAACTGCTTGCCTCCCAAGCTATCAGCCCGTCGTAACCTTCCCCGGATGGCAATGTTAATTTTTTGAAGGGACTTATGATGCCAATACCGACATTACCAGTTGCTTGGCTTTGCAAAATTAAATTACCAGTCCCTTGGGCATCCAGATATAAATTGCCATTACCATTAGAACCGACCTTGGAGATGCCCTCAAAGCCGATTGAGACTCCCTGAGAAAAATTATTGGCGTAAACAGCTAACGTTCCGCTAAACCGATTAATATTGCCAGCATCCACAATCGTCAATCCCTCGGTGGGATAGATAGTACCAATACCAACTTTTCCATCGGTATCTATCAAGAGGCGCGTAGCCCCACTACCATAACCATCAATGCCTGCGTGTGGATTGGAATCGTTTATAGCGTACCCGATAGAAAACCTACCATTCTGACCTCCACCCACATTCCATTGATGGGTCGTGGCATCGCCATCAAAGCTCCACAGACCGAGAGTAGAACCATGCTGGGTGTTCCCTTGGCTCTTTATAATTACATTGGGATACAAGCCTTCCACTTGAATAGTGGGACGATCTGTGTCCGTCCCAACATCCGTACCCCCAACATCAAAGTCTCCCATCACATGCAACTTTGCAGAGGGATCGGGTGTGGTCGTCCCGATGCCGACGTTACCCGAATTGTCTATTCGTAATGCTTCTATTCCGCTATATCCACTTTCTGCTCCAATATAAAAGGCCATTCCCTTATTAGTTCCAAAGCTAATTCTGTCACTATCAACAGCAGAAACCCATAAATGCGTATCTTCCGCAGGTCTATAGAGGTGCATCAATCCTCCGTCAGCTTCGTTGTTTGTTTCACTATAAATACCATACCTATCTGTGAAACCAGCTATTGATAACGCTGCCGTTGGGGTAGTATTCCCGATGCCGACGTTGCCGGCAGCGTTGATGAATACCCTAAACGCGCTGCTATCCGTATCGTAAATAAAGAAATCATGGGTGCCGTTATTTCCGGCATCCCGACCGATCAAAAATCCGCCCTGATCAGAAGCGCGCAGCAAGCCCAGCGTAGATTGTTGATCAGTGCTGGAGAATATATTGACTTGTCCGGTATATGACTGCTGGATCGTTCCCAGAATGTCCAGCTTCCCGACTGAAGCTGTCATGCCAATCCCCACATTCCCCCCAATGGTGGCATCGCCTTGGATATCGATGTAGCCAGTGTCCGCGGTCGAGTCATCCAGAGCGCTGGACATGATGGCTTGGGGGACAGAGCCCAGGAGTTTTCTCGGAGTCATCTCTCCGTCCGTGGCCACTTCCACTCCCAGGTAGTAGGCGTTGGAAGCAAAGGAGATGCCTGAAACATTGATGGTGGTGGAGAAGATGCCATCTTGAGTGGTGACGGATTTGGATTCTTGCGTCAGAAAAGAGCCACCACTCAGGGCAGTGTAGATGCGGAAGGTCAGGGTGTGGGGGCCGTCTGAGACTGGATTGCCAGCAGAGTTAGCTAAGAGGCCTTGGTAGTTGATGGATTGGGAAACAGCCAAGGCTGGAGTGGCAAGCAAAAAGCTAAAAGCCGAAAGCGACAGGAGGAAGACGCAAAAAGGCGCAATGAAAGAAGAGATTGCGTGCTGATTGGACAGTCTTGGTTCTATTTTGGTTTTCATTCGGAATGAAGCCCCCTATACTTCAAAAAACCAATGGTAAATTGGTACGTTGTTATGGTCAAATTATACCACGAACATGCCATTCAAACTAAATAAATTGCCCTGTGGATAACTTAACGCCGGCGCAAGATCCTCAAACTATTGCCAACCACCGAAACAGAGCTCATGGCCATGGCCCCGGCCGCGATGGCTGGGTTAAGCAAGCCAAAGGCCGCCAGCGGAATAGCCACCACATTGTAGGCGAAAGCCCAAAAGAGATTTTGCTTGATAGTCCTGAAGGTTAGCCTGGAAACAGTGATAGCTTCCAGTACTTTTTCTAGGTTATTCTGCATCAGCACAATCTGTCCCGCTTCCTTGGCAATATCCGTCGCACTCCCCATGGCAATCCCCAGATCTGCCTGCACTAAACTCGGGGCATCATTGATCCCATCGCCCACGAAAATAATTTTCTGGCCTTCACTTTGAAGATCTTTTATTATTTTGGTTTTGTCGGCCGGCAATAATCGGGAGAAATACTTGGTAATGCCCAGTTCCCCAGCGATAGCCTGGGCCGTGAGCGAATTATCACCGGTAAGCATAGCAACCTCAAGTCCATTTTTCTTCAACTCCCCAACAACTCTTTTAGACTCATCTCGAATCTCATCGGCGATCGAAACAAAACCGATAAATTTTTCTTCGCTTGCAAACATGGCCACCGTCCTGGCCTGGGCTTCTTCACTTCTCACTTCATCTTTTTTAGCAGCTGAGATTGCTACTCCATTTTCCGTGAGAAACGCATAATTGCCCACAAAATATTTTTTGCCATCCACTAAGCCAGAAACTCCGCGTCCGCTAGTAACTTTGAAATCTTCAACCTCTCTCGGCTTAACTCCCTTGTTTTTCAGGTAGTTAACAATAGCTCCCGCCAGTGGATGCTCTGAGTTTTTTTCTAATCCATAAAAAATATCCATAAATTCACTTTCCATATACACTCGGTGTACTTCCGGTTTGCCCCTGGTGAGTGTTCCGGTCTTGTCGAAAACGACCGTCGTGATGTCCTTAGAACGCTCAAAACTTTCTCCATTTTTGAAGAGAACTCCTTGCTTAGCCCCTCGTCCAGTGCCTACCATGATGGCTGTGGGTGTGGCCAAGCCCAAAGCACATGGGCAAGCGATCACCAAAACTGCCACGGCATTAATAAGTGCTCTCGCAAAATCTCCAGTGCCAAGGTACCAACCGCCAAAAGTTCCGAGGGCTAGCAAGATAACCACTGGCACAAAAATTCCTGAGATCTCGTCGGCCAGTTTTTGAATGGGAGCCTTGGACATCTGCGCTTCCTCAACTGTTTTCACAATCTGCGACAGAACTGTACCCTCTCCGATTTGAGTCACTCTGATTTTCAAAACACCTTCAGCATTAATCGTGGCTCCAAAAACCTGACTGCCTTCCTTCTTTTCTACTGGCAATGATTCGCCCGTTAGCATCGATTCGTTCACGCTTGATTTTCCTTCAATCACCACCCCGTCCAGGGGGATCTTTTCGCTCGGCCTAACCACCAAGACATCACCGATTTTTATCTCATCGATATTCAGCTCCCGTTCCTCGTTATTAATCGAGATGCGCGCCTTTTTGACGCCCAGTTCCATCAATTTTCGCATCGCTTCTCCGGCCTGTCCGGTACTTTTGGCCTCAAAATATTTGCCCAGCAAGATAAGCGTGACAATAATAGCCGCGGCTTCGAAATAACCCTCCTGTTCGATATCAAACAATAATTTCTCAACCACTAGCCATAGACTATAGAAATAAGACACCAGGGTGCCCATGGAAACCAGGGTGTCCATATTGGCCCGGAAATGTTTTGCCTGTTTCCAGGCCATTCGATGAAAGCGTCTTCCAAAATACAAAACTACGATACTAGCCAACAGCACGTGCAAATACATTACCAAATCAATGCCCCAAATATCCACGCCCAATCTCAACTTGTAAACCATCTCTAGCAAAAGCGGTGCAGTTAAAATTGCTGACCACAGGAAAGACTTCCAAGACATGGCGACGTCTTCGTTGCCGTGAGTGTGCTGCTGGTGCTCGTGACTTGAGTTGGTCTCATCACTTGCAGCTTGCGACTTGGGGCTTGCGACATCGTATCCATTTTCCCGGATAACTTTCTCAACTCCACCCTCGTCAATCACATCCGCGTCATATTCCACATACGCTTTCTTGGTCGCAAAGTTAACTATCGCACTCATAATCCCCGGCGATTTCTGAAGCGCCTTTTCGTTATTCACGGCACAGCTGGCACAAGTCATGCCAGTTATGCCTAAGGTAATTTTTTTGTGATTCATAAATATTTATTAGCTTCTAGCCATTGGGGCCAGCAGCCGGTTTAGTTATTGGCTTTAGTCTCTGGGCCTTTTCTTTTAGCTAACGACCCGAACTATACTGGCATCCTGACCTAAGGCCCGATGACGAGATTATTCAACAATAAACTTCCCTCTCACCATCCCCATCCAACAGCTGAACGGAATAGTTCCCGCTTCTTTAGGCGTGAAACGCACCACGTTATCTCCTTTCTTTATATCCTGAGTAATATTGAGACTCGGTACAATGATTCGATTAGTGCAACTTGTTACTTGGTCACCCTTGATCACCCATTTGACCGGCACTCCTTTTTTGATCTTAAGCGTACTCGGCGAAAAGCCGGCGGATGTCACATGCATCTCCACAACTTGCTCGTTCTTGCTATCTACCACTACCGGTTTATTATCAGTTGTTTGCTGCTTGCCGCCAACTGCTGACAAAACATTCGTTTCCACTCCCTTGAGAGCTAGCCCTGACTGAAAGGTATACACCGCAAACAATACTACCAACATTCCCGCTACTTTTTGGAAAGTGCTAAATTTTCTCTCCCGCGTCCAAGAGGTCACCACTCCCAACGTTAAGAGTGAGGGCACCGTGCCCAAGGCAAAGATAAACAGCGTGAGGGCTCCCGTCCAAAAACTGCCGGATCCTAGGGCAAACAACTGCATGCTCTGGGTGAAGCCACACGGTAAAAAGAAACTGGAAGCACCGAGTAAGACTGGCGCCAGAGCGTGTTCAGATCGTTTCAATTTGTCCCAGTATTTGGTCGCTCCCGCTGGCATACGAATACCGAGATTAGCAATGGAAGGAACTATTCCCAAG
>SCTJ01000042.1 GCA_004297805.1 Patescibacteria group bacterium
TCTTTGAGGATGAAGTGGATCAAGCCACGCTGCCGGTGACGGATGGTGAAGTCACGATTTTGCCCAATCACCGATCCTATATTGCTTCCCTCAAGGCAGGCGAAGTGATGCTCAAAAAAGACGGACAGGAAATTAGTCTGGCGACGGCTGGAGGATTTTTGGAATTTAATCAGAATGTGCTGGTGGTTCTGGCTGATCGGGCGGAACGCGCTGAAGAGATCGACATGGCCCGAGCCGAAGAAGCGCGTCAACGCGCTGAAGAACTGAAAAAACAAAAGGTCTCTATGGATGAGTCTGACTATGCGCGAGTGGCGGCAGCGATCGACAAGGAGATGGCACGGATTAAGGTAGCCAAGAAACATCGCACTCGGCGGGGCGTACATATTGATTAACTTCTAATAGTTAACAACTATGACTATTGATAGAATTTATTCCAAACAAGTCATTGAGACAAATGAAGCAGTGCGCCGCCGAGTTGAAAAGCTTAATGAGTTTGACAGACCAAAGGAGGACTCGATGCTTGATTTGGCTATAGCCGAGGATGAAATTCGTAAGGATATGGCAGAGGATGGGATTGCTCCGGAGCTGATCGAAAAGTATGCCAATCGATTCGGCATTGCTATGCTGGAAAGGGCTGAAGCGAAGCGGGATAGTTGGGTGGATGATCTGACTGGGCTACATAACGACGAAGCGTTACGGGGTGAAGTTCCGACCTTGCTTAGTCTTGAGAAGCGAACCGGTGAAGACTGCTCACTGTTAATGATTGATCTGGATGAATTCAAAAGTATTAATGATCAGCATGGTCACCAAGCTGGCAATCAAGCCTTACAGGTTGTGGCTAGTATCATTCGGTCATCAATCCGTAAATCTGACTTCTTGTATCGTTATGGTGGTGATGAATTCACAGTAGTTTTGATGAATACGTCGAGCGACATGGCTCGATCAATTGCCGAGAAAATCCAGGACAAAATGCGCACCAACATTATTATTGTCGAAGATACCAGAGGACGTCGCCAAAAAGTGCAACGCACGGTTAGCATTGGATGTATCGGTACCGACCAACTTGAGTTGTGGAAGGAAGTTGATGATGATGACGTAATGCCTAGAATTCTGGAAACTATGATCAGGAGAGCGGACGGAGCCTTATTGGCAGCCAAGAAGAAGGGTAAGCAAGAGGGAGACGCAGGTGATCGCATTGCAATGTATGAATCTGAGGCAGCGAGTACCTAGTCGAATTATTTGAGAAAGACGACGAGTATGCTTGACGAAAAGTCTGCCAGCGGCTAGAAATTATATATGACGTTTCTGAAATTGCTCAAAAAACTTTTTTTCGGTCCTCGGGTCACGGAATCAAAAAGCCGTTTTTTTGTGATCGAGGAAAATGCTGAGCTGGAAAAGTTGAGCGATGACTTCAAACAGGAAATCAAGAGGCTTTATGGCGGTCGCTCATTGCGCATTCGGGCGGTGGATGGGGGATCGACTAATGCTGAAGAAATAGAATTGACGGCTCTAGGCAACGCCTACTACGACATTGATCGCTTTGGTCTGAGTTTCGTGGCCTCACCGCGACATGCCGACATGTTGTTCGTAACAGGTCCGGTAACACGCAATCTGGAAACGGCGGTCAGGACGACCTATGAAGCGGCTCCCAAGCCTTGCCTAGTGGTGGCGATTGGTGACGGGGCTTGCACGGGTGGGATTTGGCAGGATTCCTATGCGGTAGTTGGTTCGGTAGACAAGGTTATCCCGGTGCATGTACGCATTCCAGGTGATCCGCCGTCTCCCGCTGACATTCTCAAAGGGGTTTTGCAGGCGCTGAAAAAAACTGAACACGTCAAATAATTTTATGCCGGAAAGTTATCTAATTTACGGAGTGTATGTTTCGTTGCTCGGCTCGCTCTTGGCAGCGGGTCTGGCCTTACTCAAGAATTCATTTCGGGTCAGCAATTGGCTGTTGCTTTTTTCAACGCTAGTTGGGTGTCTAGTGGGAGCGGCCTTTTTGATTTTTAATGTCGGACAGAGTTTGGTGATTGCTAAGTTACCAACGCTGCTGAATGCCACGCTGGAGTTAAATTATCTCTCAGCTATTTTCTTTGCGCTGGTAAACGGAGTAGCTAGTTTAGTGGTTATTTTCGGTAGTGAATATCTGCAGCACTATAAAAAAATATATAATCTGAATCGCGTTCAGTTTCTGACTAGCCTTTTTGTTTTGGGAATGGGCGGGGTATTGTTAGCCGGTAATGCCATCATCTTCCTATTTTTCTGGGAAATGATGTCACTGGCTTCTTTCTTCCTGGTGATGTCAGATGGGGAAGAGAAGTCAGTTCGGGCAGCCTTCATTTATTTGGTGATGACGCACCTGGGCGCGGCGGCCATTCTGGGTGGCTTTCTAATTTTAGGCAATGGTTCTTTGGCGTTTACTTTTGATGGATTAGCCGCGGCCCAACACAATCTTTCCCCTGGCATGCTGTTGGTCTCATTCTTGCTCTTTCTGTTCGGCTTTGGTTCCAAGGCTGGACTAATTCCATTTCACATCTGGTTGCCAGCCGCTCATCCTCAGGCACCGACTAATATCTCGGCCCTCATGTCGGGACTCATGCTGAAGATCGCAGTGTATGGATTCTTGAAAGTAGTTCTGATAGCTGGTGCTTGGCCGCTTTGGACAACAGTTCTGGTCATGATTCTCGGAATCGCTTCAGCTTTTTTCGGGGCTCTCTACGCGGTTATTTCTCGGGATATCAAACGCGCGCTAGCCTATTCTAGCATTGAGAACATGGGTATCATTTTCACGATGCTGGGCGCAGCCCTCTATGTCATGAATAAAAATGGAGGGAAGACTTCTTCGCTGGCTATTTTGATTTTCGCCTATGCTATTTTTCACGCGCTTAATCATGCGATTTTCAAGACCGGCCTCTTTCTGTCGAGTGGAGTGATCATTGGAAAATTTCATTCCAAGAGCTTAGAGGTAATGGGCGGCTTAGCTAGGGTCATGCCTTTGTTTTCAGGCGCTTTTTTAATTGTGATTTTGGCAGCCTCGGCCTTGCCTCCCTTCGGGGCCTTCTATGGCGAATGGGGGTTTATTCGCGCTCTTATAAGCTTGCTCCAGCGGCATGACTTGGGGGCCATGACCTCATTAATCTTTTTGGTAATTCTTTCTCTGTTTGCGCTGACAAGCGGCTTGGCTATTTTTGCAATGGTCAAAATCTTTGGTATTTCTATGTTGGGCAAGGCTAGAACTGAGATTCAGCATGCGACCGAGGATCATGGAGAAAAACAGATGATCTATCCAATTGCTATTTTGGGTGGAGTAATGATTCTTACCGGAATCTTTGCTAAAGACATTTTGCTTTCCATTGCTCGGGGCGTTCAAGCGATTATGGATCCGACAGTTGCAACAGCTCCTGCGGTGGCCATATCTTCCCAGGAAGTTTTTGGGATATTTGTCTCATTGCTGCTCGGTTCGATTATTTTCTACAAATTGTTCCAGGCCAACGAGCACAAAGAGCGAAAATATCAAACCTGGGATTGCGGTCAGCCAATTGATGCGAGCATGGAATACACAGCCACAGCTTTCTCGGCGCCTATTCGTTTTTTCTTCCTGTCATTGTTGCAGCGAGACAAATCAATTGTGGCTACGCCAGTCGTTGCCACCAACCGCTGGATAGCCAAAAAATCATTTTCCATGAAATTAACCTCAGCTTGGCAAGAGAAATTCTATAAACCAAGCTCAAAAGTAGTTTTTTGGTTGGCAGATAAAATCAGGCTGATCCATACCGGACGCATTCAATATTACCTGCTGTTGCTACTGGGAACTATCATTGTAACCCTAATGATCGCACTATGACCGCTGTCTATCCAATTGTGATTCAATTTATTTTTGTCCTGCTAATTGCGCCATTTGCTGCTGGCTTGGTGCGCTTTGTGAAAGCACGTCTACAGGGCAGACAAGGTGCCTCGCCGTTCTTACCCTACCTGACCTTATTGACGCTGTTAAAAAAGGAAATGGTTTTGCCAAGTGCAAGCTCATGGATTTTTCGGGCAGCACCACTGATTGTTCTGGCTAGCGCTCTAGGACTAGCTTTGATTGTGCCGACTATTTTTCTGGGGGGTGCGCTGGCGAACATGAGTGACTTTTTGATTGTGGGTGGAATCTTGATGCTCGGTTCGATCTTTCTGGTGCTGGGAGGCTTGGATCCTGGCAGTGCTTTTGGCGGCATGGGATCTAGTCGGGAAATGACTATGGCAGCGCTTCTTGAGCCGACGCTGATTATGATTTTTGCCACCTATAGTTTCGTGTCGGGATTCTTCACGCTAGATGGCATGTTGAGCCAATCGCTCATCCTCTCTAGTCCCTTTCTATTGCTGTCGATTTTGGCGCTGGTCCTTTTGGCACTCGGAGAAAATGCGCGCTATCCGGTGGATAATCCAGCCACTCATCTCGAGTTAACCATGATCCACGAGGCTATGATTTTGGAATACTCCGGTCCATATCTGGCGATTTTGGAATATGCCTCGATGATCAAGTTGTCCGTATTCGCCTTTCTAATTGGCAATTTCATTTTTCCAACTAGTCTGGTCAGTATTGGTGTGGGTCCGGCTGGGATAATGGTGGCGTTAGGATATGCCTTGGTGAAAATAGTGGTCATCATGTCACTGCTGGCCCTCTTGGAGTCGGCTATTGTGAAAATGCGATTTTACCGCATGAATGAATATGCCACAGTTTCTTTTGTAACTGCCTTCTTCGGCATGGCGGCCGCTTTGTTTTCCGGTTTTTTGGGTACGAGTGTCAGCTATGAAACATTTTTTGCAGCTTTGGCGGTTTTCTTTGCTGTCTTTCTATTCGGCAGTATTCGGGCGCGATCAGTCATGCGCTACTACATGTTATCTTCCCTGGCGATTGCTGCGATTGCGATTGCACTCAGTCGGATTGACGGGGCCGGTGCCGAGCATCTGTATTTCTTCGCGCTAGGAACGGTGCTGGTTAAAGTTTTGATCGTGCCAGCTTTTATTGCCTATATCATGAACCATTATAAGTCTCTGGCTCAGTTGCAAACATTTCTCAAACCAACCCCGAGCTATTTTTTGGCCATCGTAATTTTGATAGTGGCCTTCTTTGCGATTAGCTCAGTTCATTTTCTGAATGTCATAAAATTATCCAGTGTTCTTTATGCGGCCGTCACATTGCTAATACTGGGAGTGGTTAAAATGATTATCAATCGCAATGTTTTTTCCCAGATCATCGGTCTCTTGGTATTGGAGAATGGTCTAGCTCTTTTTACACTGGTAACTATCCAAACGTTTCCAATTTTCATCGAATTGGGAATTTTCGCGGTCACCCTGATTAGTGTTTTCATTCTGGCTAAATTGAGTAGCAATATCAAAGAACTTTATGGTTCAACGGATACTGAAGAGCTGCGCAATCTAACGGATTAATTTTATGGTTATTGGCATTATCATTTTGGTAGTTACGGCTGGTCTGCCATTTCTCTTCAAGCAAGATTGGCAGGTTCGCTTGGGGGCGCTACTAGGGACGGCGGTCACGGCGGTGACTGTGGGCAGCGTAGCCGTGCCGGTTCTTTGGTCAGGCAGCGGATGGTCGAATGCCTGGTGGAACATGGATCCCTTTGCAGCCTTGATGACCTGTCTCATCTTATTTGTCTATGTGACGGCACTGTTGGTCAGTAACCGTTATTTGGGACATGAATATCGCGCTGAGATCGTGTCTCTATCTCAAGTGAAAATGTATTTTTCTTTGATTCACATTTTCGTACTTTCCATGCTGATGGCTGTTACGACCAATAATAGTATGTTGGTCTGGATTGCTTTAGAAGGCACAACTCTGTCATCGACCTTTCTGGTTGGTTTGTACAAAAAACGAACCTCCATCGAAGCGGCCTGGAAGTATATAGTCTTGTGCTCAACTGGTATCACTCTGGGACTCGTGGGCGTTCTATTGG
This sequence comes from Patescibacteria group bacterium, assembly GCA_004297805.1. GTDB lineage: Bacteria > Patescibacteriota > Minisyncoccia > Moranbacterales > SCTJ01 > SCTJ01. Next base: position 5,958 of record SCTJ01000042.1, read on the forward strand.
TCAATTACTCTGCGCACGCCGCTGGCTTTGGCCATGATATTTTTACCCTAACTTCTTTGCGAGAAAGTGCGGCCGGTCTTTCTCCAGAAATTATTAAGTGGGCATTCATTTTTCTCTTCATTGGTTTTGGAACCAAAGTTGGCTTAGTGCCGATGCACACTTGGCTGCCAGATGCACACAGCAAGGCTCCATCACCGATCTCGGCTTTGTTTTCTGGCATTCTATTGAATGTGGCTCTGGCGGTGATCATTCGCTTCAAACAGATAGTGGATGGAGTTTTGGGCGGATCGGAGTGGACGAATAATTTCTTTCTGACTTTTGGAATGCTATCGGTGATGTTGCCGGCGCTGGCGTTGCTGATTCAAAATAACTACAAACGCATGCTGGCCTATTCGAGCATTGAACATATGGGACTTATTTCTTTGGCGGTAGCTTTGCCTCCGGTGGGAATGGTAGCGGCCGTGATTCACATGATCGGACACACCCTGACCAAATCAGCTCTCTTTTTCGGTGCTGGGGAATTTCTGCTGAAGTGGAAAACAACCAAGATTGAAAAGATCAGAAATCTTATGCGAGTTTCGCCTTATAGCGGCACGCTGTTTCTGGTGGGAGTCTTGGCGATTATTGCAGCCCCTATCTCTGTTCTCTTTGCGAGTGAGTATGTTCTGTTTGGCCAATTATTTTTGCATCATTGGATTTTAGCGTTGGTGGCGCTGGTGTCCCTAAGTCTCATTGCCTTTGCGATGCTGCGTCTGACATTTTCTTTGCTCTATGGCCGATCTGACAATAGCGAGGAAATGGAGCGAGAGACATGGAATGTTACTCACACCATTATGACAGTCCAATTAATTCTAGTTTTCGGTTTAACCTTTGTGTTGACTTCGCCAGCCGGTCTCGAGTTCATCGGTACTATAGTTAAGTCGGTAAATTAATTTATGAAAGTCACAGCGATCGTTTCCCAATTTCCAAACATGACACTAGTGCGAGAGTCTCAGGGCCTGGTTGAGGTGCGAGTTAAGCGTGAAGATTTAGCGGCGGTCGCCACGTCCTTGGTTAATGAATTTCGATTGCCACTATCGCTTCTTTTTGGCACTGATGATCGGAAGAATAGGCAAGTCTTTAGCGTGCACGTTGTTTTTTCTTCGGATGCAACACATGAACGTTTGGTGATTTCAGCTGACGTGCCTGAACAAGATGCCTGGTACCCATCCGTTACGGCGGCCATCATGGCGGCCCATTGGTATGAGCGCTATTTGCACGACATGCTGGGTGTCGAGCCCAAGGGTCATCCGGACTTGCGTCGCTTGGTACATCATGAAAATGTGCCGGAAAACATTTTCCCACTGCGTAAAGATTTTGCTTGGAACTCCAGGCTCGACCATGCCAACGTTCTATATCCGATGCAGCATGTGACTGGTGAGGGCGTCTACGAAATTCCAGTGGGCCCAATTCACGCTGGTATTATTGAGCCTGGCCACTTTCGTTTCAATGTGGCCGGAGAAAGAATCATTACCCTGGAAGGCAAATTGTTTTTCACCCACAAGGGCGTCGAGAAATTATTGGAAGGCAAAACAATTGTGGAGGGGTTGCCGTTCATCGAAAGATTGTCTGGCGACATGGTGGCGGCTCATGCTTTGGCTTATGTGCAGGCAGCAGAATCGATGGCCGGTGCCACTGTACCCAAGCGAGCGCAGATGTTGCGTGCCTTGCTGACTGAACTGGAAAGAATGACCATGCACATTCATGACCTGGGAAACATTGGTGGTATGGGCACTGGTTATAGCTTTGTGGCAGCCAACTGTTTTCGCATCAAAGAAAGAATGATGCGCCTGTCAGATAAATTATTGGGTAATCGTTTCTGGCGCGGTATGATCGTGCCGGGTGGTGTAAATAAGGACTTCGAAGCTGATCA
>SCTJ01000184.1 GCA_004297805.1 Patescibacteria group bacterium
TTAAAGGAAATCTCCCTTTTTACAAATTTTAATAAATTTGCCTAACTTATCCACACAGGATCAATCTACGATTATTGTTTAGTTGACATGATAATTCTTAAAGGCTAATATGAATTTGTAGTCATTCATTACAAATTCAAAACCTGCTTAAGGGAAGTCCTGTGAGTCCCCTTCTAGGAGACAATTCAGGCGCTGTGCCGCAACTGTAATGGTAAGTTATTAAGATATAGCTTATTTAGCCAGATCGCTTGAGCTTGTCATATCCATCCCGAGCAGGAATTTTTAACCGTCTCCTCTTTTCTGCTTTGGACGGTTTTTATATTTTATGCAAACAAACATAGAAACAGTCAGCGAACACCTGGGTGAGGAAGAATTCGGTTTTGATGTTGACCAGAGAGTGGTTGATCGCAAAGAAGAGAATTTCCAATTTAACTCTTTAGATGAAGTCATTGGTTCTTTTAATATAGACCAAAAAGAATGGTCATTAAATTTTGAATCGAGAGATAGCAATAATTACCTTAGGAAAGAAAGTGAGAATAGGGAATGGCTGCGTGTAATCGATAATAACAATAAGTCTTCACTGACTCAATCAGTTAAGGGAACTGAAGACGAAGAAAGGCATTCTCAAATCCTTGAAGGTTTATATCGACGGGGTTTCGCGACGGTTGAATACAAAGATGAATTTTCAGGAAAACTGGCTAAAGAAATTTATTTTGCCGACAGTAAGGGACAGATATTTTTTGTTGCCTTTGAATCTGACAGGGAAATAAATAATGATCAAGGCTTCGGCGATTGGCTAGACCTAATGGACGACTACGACGAAACTTTGCCGGAGCAAAAAAAAGACACATTATCTATAGATCTAGATTCTGCTTTTAGTCCCAAAAATGGGGGGCCTAAAACCGCTACTGCCGAACGATTTTGGGAAAGTCTGTTCTCGAACCCAAAACAAAATAAGGACACCCAGCCAAAAGCAGATTTCTTACAACTCTTTACTTTCAGAAAACCGGTGGAAGCTGCGGGAGAGAAAAACGATTCTCAAGATCAAGACAAAAAACAGGCACCTAGTCTTAGCCTCAATTTATTCCAACCGACTTTAACTACCCAACAAAGAGAGCTGCCTCATACGAGAGTGGAAATAGCTAAATCGATCGGGCTT
>SCTJ01000185.1 GCA_004297805.1 Patescibacteria group bacterium
CAAGCGCATGCGAGAGGCTGGCCGCGAGGTGCTGGCGAGTTGGATGCGAGCGAGCGCGGAAGCGCTGCCGCAGCCAATTGACGCCCGGCGTGGCGCCAAAAAAAAGTCCTCTGCCTGACGACCCTCGGAGAGGTGGGGGTGTGGGAGCAGACTTGGCGGAGGAGCACGAAAAACCTGCGCCCGCTATTGGTGCGACTGGGCGTGGCGGCGCGGGGATGTTCGATGCGTTTGCAGCGGGCCCTGACCGACTTCGGGGCGGACGAGTCGTTCGTGGCGGCGGTGGCCAAGATGCGGGAACATTACGGCTTGGACGTGAACTCCGAGCGGGTGCGGCGGGTCTGCCTGCGCCATGCCGGTCGCATCGCGAAGCGGGCGGTGGCCGAGCCATGCACCACGCTGGTGGCGAAGGGCCCTGACTGGATCGTGGGCGAGGCGGACGGCACGATGCTGCCCATCGTGGACACCGATCACGCGCCGCCCGGAGCGGACAAGCGCAAGCACCGGCAAACAAGCTGGCAGGAGGCCAAGGTGGTGGCCGCGCGAGCCTTGGGCGAGACGACCACGCACTACGACGCCATCCTCGGCGAGGTGGCCGAGGCGGGCGCGCGGTGGAGCCGGGTGGTCGGGGCGGCCGGCTGGGCGGTCAACACCCGCATCCACCTGGTCGGGGACGGCGCGCCCTGGCTGGCCCTGCAGGCCCGCGAACGCTTCGGCTCACACGGCCGCTACCTGCTGGACCTCTATCACGTCTGCGACTACCTCGCCGCCGTCTGGCCCGGCGACAAGGCCGAGGTCCATCGCCATCGCGACGCCCTCAAGGCCGGCCAACTCGACACCGTTTTGGACGCCCTGCGCGTCCGGATGGAGCCGACCGAGACCCCCGAGCCCGACGCCCCCGCTCGCGCCGCCCTGCGCTACTTGGAAAACCGCCTCGAACAACTCGACTACCCCGCCGCCCTCCGCGACGGCCTACCCATCGGCTCCGGTCTGATCGAAAGCGCCCACCGTCACCTCCTTCAGGCCCGCCTCAAACTCGCCGGAGCCTGGTGGACCCGCACCAACGCCCAATCCATGTGCCAGCTCCGTGTCATCCGCGCCAACGGCCTTTGGGACAGCTATTGGCGAAACTGACATCACTTGGTGTTACACCCCGCGCGGCGGGCGACCGGTTCGGTGAGTTCGATCCGGGTGAGGCTGGCGAGCAGGGCTTCGGCGGCCTGGCGTTCGACGGGGGTGCGCGCGCCGGCCGGCAGCTCCATAAACGAGATGACGGAATAGGACGGCCGTCGATAACGGGCCAGCTCATCGCGGGCGGCGGGCAGGCCTTGCA
>SCTJ01000106.1 GCA_004297805.1 Patescibacteria group bacterium
CAGATTTCTTGCAGCGTCGAGTTCATCGGTGATCTTTTTTGAGAGTGAACGGCAGAGTTCACAAGTAGAGCAATGGCAGTCCGAGGCTTGATGCGCACGCAGGGCCTTGCGAATTTCCAGCAACAGCTTTTTCATCCCTCTTTCGGAATCGGCAGACCGTGAGCACGGCCTGACAGCACTTGCAACGCGCAATACGCCGCGGTGATGTTTTCTAGCGCAATATCAATTCGTTCGTTTGGATTTTGCGGATCGTGACGTATGCCAAGGAGATTTCCGAACGCCATCCGTGTGCTTTGCTCTGCGATCTCGAAAAGTTCATCGTTGGTTTTCACATTTTCCATCTCCGCTTTGCGCCGATGCTCCCGGCCCGGCGCCGTCGCTCCAACATGTCGCACATCTTCAACCATTCTTCTCTGGCCCGTTTCTGGTGCCACAGCCCATTCTCAAGCAAAAAGTATTCGCCGAAAATCACTGGACCTGTCCCCGGCCAATCGCTGGCGTTACACCGACACACGCGCCGCAAAAATCCATTGTCATTTTTCAATCCCTCGCAGTGGTTGACGTGCCAATAATGCCAGAGCGCACGGATATAAGCGGACACAAAACTTTCACCGTGGCCCTCCACTGCGGCAAAGAAATCGTTCCCATAAAACGGCATGTAAAGGTCTGGGTCCAAAACGCTCTACGTTGAGTTATGGGCGGTTTTTCTGATTTCCGAAACATGCGATTTTCTTAGGAAAATCGCGCTTCCGACTTCCTTCCGTATATGGTTCTTTTTGACCTTTGCGGAACATGCTGACGGGGCTTCACGGAGCTAGAAATGGCAGTCTTTAACTCTGCTATGGGCTTCAAATCGCCCGGTTTTTGAAAAGTCCATTCCAGTTCTGGGATTTGGTGTCGTGCGTTGCCCGTCCACCTAAACCCATGCCGAAAATAAAACCTAACGAGGTCATCATATTTGCCATCGTCCGAAGAAAAATCCACGCGCAACGGCTTGCCAATCCGCTGCGAAAACCATTGCAACTTTTTCACACACGATGAACCAATGCCGAGGTTCTGCAACCGTTCCGGCACGCGAATGTTTTGGAGCGCGACACAGTAAGGCAATTCTTTCGCGTAAAGCACAAGCCCTGGCACCTGTCGGCGCAAATCTCGCACAATCCTATTTAGCGATAGCACGCTCACGCTTTTTAGTTTTCGGTTTCGAGTTTCCGCAGTGAATAATTTTCGTGTGATCGTTCAAATCGAACAGCGTCGGCATACAGTGCTCGGCTTCCGCCTGCTCACAGTAGCCCGCGCCACTATCAAAGTATTCTGCGCTCAGTTCGATTCCCCACCCTTGACGGCCCAAATGAATCGCGCAATACGGCACGGTGAAAATTCCCGCGAACGGGTCCAAGACGATCTCGTTAGGATTTGTGTAACGTTCAATCAGCCGGTTCACAATGTCCAGTTGCAACGGGCAAACGTGCTTCTCCAAGTTGCGCCGGCCTTGCTCAGAATTAAGCACTCGCATCCTGGCAATATCTGTCCACACGTCCGGGTTGAGGCTGATAGGTGGAAACAGCATGAAACTCGCCGGCAATTTACCGAGCTTCTCCAGCTCGCGGCCAACGTTGACGTGCTCGTTGTAATCGTAACCTTTCGTTGCGCAATGCTCTTTCCAGATTCGACCGATTTTGTCCATTGGCAGATTCAAAAGTATTTCCGGGTCTGGCAATCGGTCGCCGTTCGAGCGCCAAAAACTGCTCGCATCAATCTGCCACTTCGCACGGGTGTAAACCGTTTTGTCTTTCGTCACCGGCAAATCCGCGTATCCGTCGCTCTGGTCCGTTGGTGCCTTGCGAAACAGCAAAACGTATTCGGGCATACCGACACCCATCTTGCTTGAGTCTTTGGAATTCTCCGTCCAGCCCAGGCGGTAGGTCTGGTTATTCTCGCGCACGACATCGGTATCAATGGTGATCCGACCGATGAAATGAAAGCCGTGTTTGATAAACGCATCAGCGGTTTGATCTGAAAACCTATCCACCGTAGGAAATCCGATGCCGGTCACGTTACCAAATCGAATGCGATCTTTGACGTGGATTGCCGCGATGCGCCCTGGCCTGAGCACGCGCAACAGAGACGGAATCAGGAAATCCATTTGCCGGAAAAACTGCTGATTGTCGGCATTATGGCCAAGATCGTTAAACGAGGGGCTATACTCGTACTGCGTACCGAAAGGAATTGAGCTAAGAATCAAATCCACACAATCCGCTGGCCACGCTTCAGACTTTTTTGCCGCTTGGTCGCCAGGCGAGCCGCTTTGGTAAACATTTCCGGTCAGTTCCAAAATGCAATCGTTATGAATCGCTCGGAATTTTTCGCCGGTCAATTCGATGCGGTTGCAACCGATCGTTCTGGTAAGCTTCATATCGTTTTTCAGGTCTAACTTAAACTCGCGCAATAAAGCGGACATCTTCTCTACTAGCTTATTGTGCTGCGCCCATTTTTGTTTCAGGGTTTCGATTACGGGATCTTCTGACTCGGAATAAATGACGTGAATATTGACCTCGTTCGGCTGTTGGAACCGTTGTATCCGGTGGACCGCCTGGATGAAATCGTTGAACTTGTAAGTCGAACCAAGAAAGATTGCATCTGAACAATGCCGCTGGAAGTTGCAGCCTGAGCCGCACAGAATTGGTTTCGCTGCCAGGATACGAAATTCGCCGCGTTCAAAGGCCAAAACTCTTTCTTCGCGCTCATCCAAATCTTCCGAGCCATAAACGCACTTCACATCTTCAACAACTTTGTTGATTAGATGCCGCTCGACTTCAAGGTCATGCCACAAAATAAAGTGCGCGTCCGGTTTGTCACCGATGATCTCTTGCGCCTTGGCTACACGCGCAACCATCGTGTCGCGTTTCACTTCGGCCAGCTCGGAAAGACCGCTCGACTTGTCCAAGAATAGTTGCCGCTGGCCCCAGGAATCTATCATGCGCCACGCTTTATGATGATCCACCGGCACACAATGCCAGGAAACTTTTATCGGCGGCAAAACGTAGCCTTCATCCGAGTAGCCCAGGTCGGACGGCAGTTGCATAAACACTGACCACGATGAAAGCCATAGCCAAAAGTGCGCTTCCATGTGCGGATAGAGCGTCAGGTTGTTTGCCTGAGTTGAATCGCGTTTGAAAAATCGCGTGAGCGCATCGCCGGTGTCCATCACTCCAAGAAATCCTCCGTAGTGGATTAGTTCTTTGTGACGGTTAGGCGACGGTGTGGCGGTGAACACAAATCGGAAAGCAATGTCATTAAACTTTTTTAGAAACTGCTGATAGGTCTTGCTGCCGAAACTGCGCAACACAGAAGCCTCGTCCAAACCCAAACCAGAAAACACTTCCGGGGTGACATTTATTCCGCCGTCACGGACGCGCTCATAATTCGTGATGATGATTTGAGTTTTGCAATCGCGCACTTCAAAGTCATTGCGGCAATAGGTGATCTCGCAACCCATCGTCGGCGCTTCGACTTTTGTGAACTGCTGGCGCACACCGAGCGGAGCGATGATTAAATATTTCTTGGCCGGTTCCTTTTCGCAAATCCATTTTGCGACTTGAAGATGGATACGAGTCTTGCCTAAGCCGAACGCGGCAAAGCACGCGCGACGCCCCCCACGACACATCCACCGCGCAATATCTGTCTGGTGTGGAAACAGAGACGGATGCGGTTTGCTGACAGGCTCGAAACCGTAGAAATCAGCCCGCGGATTCTTGGCCAAAACAAATTCCTCGTAAGTCATGCTTCCTTCAATTCGTAATCCACAATCTCATCTAAAACACTTCCGGCGGGAGCTTTTTGGCGTTTAGTTTCAGTTGCAATTTCGATCACCATGCCCCAGCAAATCGGATTGTCCACAAGCTCGGCTGGCCACCCGTCTTGCGCAAAAACTCTTTCCTCATCTAAAATCCTTTCAGCCTCAGCCTTAGCTTGTTCGGCTGTATCGTGAAGCTTCATGCTGTTCGCATCCAACGGATCGTAAGAAAAGAATTTCACGCGAGCACCTTGGCCTTGATCTGCGCGGCCATTTTGACGGTGAACGGGTCAGAGCAAATGAACGCTGGTTCCGGTGACTTTTCGTAACGGCCAGTGGCAAATCCAGTTCGGATATATTTCCCGCCGCCGCCTTTAAGACCGTCGCGCTCTTTCCATTCGCG
>SCTJ01000043.1 GCA_004297805.1 Patescibacteria group bacterium
CCGACTCCATAGGCACTTACCAGGAATTCCTGTTTCGAAAACTCGGAAAGTTTCTTAATCGTAATCCCGCCTTTATTTTTTAATATTTGCCGACAAATTTTTTCGCTGATTTTCATCGGCAATCCTCCGCCCGTCGCCAAAAAGGCACTTCCCCAGAGCCAAGCTTTTAAATTTTTTGCATTGATTGAAAACATAAAAAATATCCCTCACTAATTATTACAATAGTAGCACATTTTTTGGAGGGGGCGGCTACCGCTGGCAGCCGCCCCCTTTCCCCTCCTTTAGAGAATGATTTCCCTAACTTCCCTTGCATCCCTCTCCTTGGCGCAGTACGGGTGAGGCAGGTCAAGCACTCCGCAGAAAACCGGAATGCGCCAACCCTGCTCCTTCTCCGCCGCAAGGGAAATGCGCAACTCGACCAGATCCTCCACTCCGGCCAAGCTTTTAAGGTCGAGCTTGAAGGCTTCCGGTTTCAGGTAGGGGAAACCGAATGATTCGTTGGCACCCTTCGCTCCCAAGGAAAGCGGATGGATCAGCTCCACTTTCCCCGGATCAACCCCCGCGGCCACCAGCGCCTCATTGAGGAACTTGAGTGTTTCCTGGCCGAAGCTCTCCAGTGCTTCGTGCATCTCGGTGACACGCCTTCCCATTGAAGCTTCCATTTCTTCAATGAAAAGGTGGTATTCGTCGATCGGGAGATGATACAGGATGCGCTCCGGACAGAGTGCCGCGAACTTCTTGGCCTGCCATCGGATCAGGCTCCGGTGATAGCCGCCCGGCACCCGGGGAACCAGCAGCTTCGTGACGCCTCCCTTCTTGGCCTTTCCATAGGCCCTTTCTCGGTCGAGCGTGAGTGCCAGGGAACGACGAGCCGGCGGGTTCCGCTTGTCCTGTTGAGCGAACTCCATTTGCCAGCTGCCATCCATAAGGCAGACCCCGCTGATCACCGCGCCAAGCCGCCTGGCCTCCCCCCACCAACCTTCCAGCAGGACACCGTCCTGACTGGGTGCGAGTTTGACCCGACTGCTCTCGTCGAGGCGCAGAAATGCTTCGTCCCCCGCGATCGTCCAGGAACCGTAGTTCCCCGACTTCTCCCCCACCTTTTCCATTTTCCTTCTCCTCTCCCTGTTCGGCTTCTAATCGAACGTTGTTGTTAAGACAACAAAAAACAGCCCGGAATTGGGCTGTTCGTGTATAATCAAAAGTTGAGATTTAACTTAGAATTTCGAATACGCAAAAACAGTCCAATTTCCGTTGGCATGCCAGTTGCGACGATGATTATTTTTTCTGACTGGACTGTTCATTGACTTTGGTTATTTTTCGATAGAGACACTCTAAACTTTTCTGAATAATTTGTCAAATCATAGAAATCTTGTGACGACCAATTTCCGACCAAGGCAAATAAAATTATTCTTTGAATTCGACACCAAAGAAAGTGGATAAGTAATATTTGAATTGAATAGCGCAAGTCTATTTCTTCCAGTCCTTCACTAGCACTCCGCCTTTAACTCTTTTCACTACCACCTTTTGGCCCTCGCGCCATCCCAATTCCGTGCGCATCTCGGCCGGCAATGTCACTGCTAGACTAACCCGACCCAGACGGATCAGGGTTCGCACGCTTTTGTCTTCAAGCTTCCGCATAACTTTGTGTGTTTACTAGTTATATTTCTTATTATATACCAAGTATATACATTATGCACCATAGATTTTAAGCCAACTTTTTCATGGCCGCCTCCGGAGTGATGATTTCGCTGTTGGCTTCGCTCCGTTTTTTCAGCTCGACTCCCCCAGCTTTGAGCGACTTCTCGCTCACCACTAAGCGATAAGGCAGTCCGATCAAATCCGCATCCGCAAATTTTTCACCCGCGCTCACCTCGCGATCATCATACAGCACCTCGACTCCCGCCGCTGATAGTTCGGCGTACAATTTGTCAGCGATTTGATCGACCTCTGAATTTTCGCTTTTGCCCTTGAGTTTGAGTAGATGCACTTTGAACGGCGCCACCGCTTCCGGCCAAACCAAACCCTTTTCGTCAGCAAACAGCTCGGCAATCACACCCATCAAACGACTGATGCCAATTCCATAGCAACCCATAATAATCGACTGCTTTTCGCTTTTTTCATCCGTATAATACAAGCCTAGGGCATCCGTATATTTTGACTCCAGATGAAAAGTGTTTCCTGCTTCGGACCCTCGTTTTTCAATCAGGTCTTCTCTTTTCAAACCTAGTTTGTTTAAATTATCGTCACTCATTATTTCCTTGTTAATCGCAACTTTACGCGATTCATCGACATATATAACATCTTCGCCGTTGTCACATATTGTCTGCCATTCGTCACTAAAACGCGGTGTAAAAATTCCGCCATCCGCATAGGTTCTGTATGTTATATTGCCAATACCAAGTCTGTCAAAAACCCGTTTGTATGCCTCAATAATTTTTTCATATTCTTGCTCGTGTTCTTCCTGACTGCGAGAGAATGTATACATGTCCTTCATCACAAATTCGCGCCCGCGCAACAGTCCGCCTTTTGCTCGCAACTCATTCCGAAACTTGTTTTGAATCTGATAAACCGCAAACGGCATATCCTTATACGAACTCAGGTAGTTGCTGATGGCGTCCACTATCGGCTCCTCGTGCGTCAGGCCGACACCCAATTCAGTCCCGTTGACTAATTTTGTCTTAAACCAATTATCAACCTTGGCATCGTCCCAACGATCGGTTTTTTCCCAAATATCTTTCGGCTGCAAAGTCGTCATCATAACTTCTTGACCGCCGACTGCATTCATTTCTTCCCGCACGATTTTTTTGATCTTTTCCAGCACGCGCAAGCCCAGTGGCATATAAGCATATACGCCGGCTAATTCCTTATGGATAAAGCCAGCCCGAATCAATAGCTGAGCGTTCAAACTCACCTCATCCTTAGGCGCCTCCTTCTGTGTGCGCGTGAATAGTTGTGATTGTCGCATAAATTTTTTGACGCGCGACCCCGCCCGGGCGGAGCTTCGCGTGGCTTCATACTGATATTTCATTAAGTAAATTAAGTGTAATATACAACACTTCAATTGCCAAATTATATCCGAGCCATCCCTTGTCTTTTCGGGAGGGGGCATTGGAATTCCAATGCCCCCTCCCCTTGCCTACCAGATTGCGTATTCGCGATGATTGACCGGCTCCACCTCCTCGGCCAAGTCTCTTGGCCTTCGGGACTTCTTGGGCGTCCTGACCTTGGAAGCCAGCACCTTTGATCCCTTGCAAGCCACCCGTGGTTGCTTCTTTTTCATGACTCCCCCCTCCATAGGTTTTCACACAGCCAATTTTCCCCAGGAACAAAAAACAGCTCACCCGTGTGTCGTAAGCTGTTCATGTGTATATCCTAAGTTTTGAATTCCCCTACCTCTTCGTCCGCACACAAAAACAGCCTACGTGTCGCGGAGACGGAACGTTCACCTTTTGGCTGATTGTGTGATTACGCATATCCATGTTTTGAAACTACAGTAATCCGGCTTGTTTGTCAAAGACAACTACATTCTCGTGTTTATCAAATTCCCCGACTCATAGCGCTTGAGTCCGCGGTTAAAAACCCACAGCGCTAGCGCGGTAATGAAAACCGCAAACGCCACCAATACCCCAAGCCACCGCCAATTGAAAGACCGTACCAATTCCACTGGCAACGTAGCCGCGAAATAAGCCGGCACAATTGTCAGCATCACCACCTTGAGTGCTCCATGGAAAATATTCTGCGGATAGAGCGCAAAGCCAATTAGCAAGAAAAATAACTGATCGGCTGCATCTTCAAAACGTCCCACATAAAAAGCCAGGGATTGCATCAACACCATGAAACTAAACATAATGACGCCCGAAACCAACACTACGACCGCAAAAACTCCGGTTTTCTCCAAAGTGACTTCCCCGGTAAACAAACAGTAGACTATCACCCCGAAAAGAGTGTCGCCGATATCTGAAATACCCGCGCGACTGGTGGCCACATGCCACAGCGGATTAACTGGAGCGGAGAGAAAATGATCAAGTTCGCCGCTTGAAACACTACGTGCGATGTCATGCAAGCCACGAAAAGCAAATAACGTCAGGCCATAATTAATCGTCGCCAAAGCGAAGACCAGAGCCATATCTTCAAAGTGCCAACCATTGATAGATGGGAATTTTTGAAAAAAAATTACCCAGATCAGCAGCAAGCCGAAATCATTCAAAATCATACCACCGACCTGAATCAAGAAGGCCGTCCGATATTCCATAGCCGACAGAAAATTTCGCTTGATCATTTCCCCAGTCAGCCATACATAGCGCAGACGTCGCCGGCCGAATTTTTTCAATTTATCCGCCATTAATCGAAACATTGCGAGTTCCACGTTTAAAGATTAGAACGGCCATCAACCCGAGCACTAACACCCAGACCATCTGAATCAAAATAAACCGCCCAAACAAAGCCGCGTCGAATTTAACCATGATGCGCGCTGCCGAGTAAAAACATTGGCTAAACGGCAGCAGCTCCGCCACTGCCCGAAATTTTTCCGGGAAAAGCGCGATCGGAAAGACCATGCCACCAAACGCCATCTGGGCTTTCTGATAGATCCACTGAAAAGGGGTGGCATCCTCCACCCACAAAGCGGCCAATCCCATGCAAGCATTCATCAAGAAATCAAGGGTGATTCCGAACACCAACAAAATCAGGCCCAACACTAACCCTTGCCAAGAAACACTCACGGTCCCAACCAGCAGCAATGTTGCCACAATGCCGATTGCGATACTGGAAAGAGTGTTGGGAACGTAACGTCCCAGATGGCTCGCATATTGAAATAGCAAATAAGAGTACGGCCGACCAAGCTGATAAGTCAAGGCCCCCGATTTCACCTCCTCACTAATAACAAAGGCGGCTGTCGGACGACTAGCGGCGCCGAAACTCTGCGTCAACATCAATATCCAAATAATCACCGGTACGGCCAAACCATTGACCTGTTCTACTCCCGCGGCTTGATAGGTCACCTCGTAGAGCTGCGTAAAGATCCAGATGCGAACGATAATCGTGGCACTCCTCGCAAAGATATTCAGAAAGTAGGTGATCCGGTCAGCGGCTGCCACTTTGGCCATTGCCAAATACTTGCCAGTTTTCTTCGCTAGCACGTTGCCCAAGCTATCATTTGTCGTCGCTAAACTACTCATTTTTTTCACGATAAATAGCCGCAATGATTTCCTCCATCGGCGGATCATAGATATTAATATCTTTGATGTTGAAAGTCTCAGTGGCATAGGTCAGCAGTTTGTCGATGGAGTTGCGCGCAATGTCCAATTCCACCTGCACGCGATGCTTTTCTTGCTCCACTACTTTTCCACCCTCAAAATAAAACTTATCGATCGGATCTTCCGTGATCAGTTCCACGATTTTGGTTTTGATATATTTTTGCTTAAGCTCGATAGTCGCACCATCAAAAACAATGGAGCCATGGTTAATCACAATCGTCCGGTCAGCCAAGGCTTCCACGTCTCCCGCGTCATGGGAGGTCAAAAAGATAGTCACCTTTTCCTTTTCATTTATTTCACGAATCACATCCCGAATGGTTTGCTTGGCAATCACATCTAGCCCGATGGTCGGCTCATCCAGAAAAATAACTTTGGGCGAATGGATCAGTGAGGCCACAATTTCGCAGCGCATGCGTTGACCCAGGGAGAGTTTACGCACTGGCGTCTTGAGCAATTCGCCAATTTCAAATTTGTCCACCAAAAATTTGAGTCTCTCCCGATAGGCCACTTCATCTAACTCATAGATTTTGGAAAACAAATCAAAAGTGTCTTGCGGCGGCAAGTGATACCACAACTGCGAGCGCTGACCAAAGACCGAGCCAATGTGATAGGCCAACTTTTGCCGCTCAGTGGCCGGATCAAAACCCAAAACATTCACTTCGCCGCTGCTCGGAAACAAAATACCCGTTAACATCTTGATAGTCGTTGATTTGCCCGCGCCATTCGGGCCAATGAAGGCCAGGACCTCCCCCTTGTTCACTTGGAGAGAAATGTTGTCCACGGCCTGCACCTCTTTGTATTCAGGTTTGAGCAACGACTTGAAGCCACCCCAAAAGCCGGGTTGTTTTTGTTTCAACTTGAAGGTTTTACGCAAATTTTTGACGGTGATAATTGGTTCAGACATAAATTTATTTAAATGAAAAAACCCGGCTTACCCGGGAACATTGCTTGCGTCTGACTTTTTAGCTGTCACTGACTCTATGCGCAAAGCAACACTCCCCGACGTCCATTTGGGATACAATACACCGCTGAGAATGAATGTCGCTGTTGCATAACATATTTATGCTAACACAAATCTAAAAAATGGCAAATTGCCCGTCATTATTTTAATTGATCAAAGGCATCACCCATGCCCAATGACTCGAAACAACATATGAACTTTAAGAGGCTACGCTCCCATTATTTTTTAAATAACATGTATTTAGTTTCACCAAAAAAATCATAGAAAGGGAAAAATTCCGAGAGGACTATATCTGCACCGCATCCAATCAGTTGTTGACCAAAATTTGATCCAGTTTCCATATAGATAACTAGTTTCTTCCCATTGCCAATGGTAAGCCTAAAAATATCATCAGCAGTCTCTGAAACAAATATCATCCCAGTTGCCACAACATAATCGGCTTCCTTTATTCTATCTTTCAAATCTTTCTCATTATTACCCTCAATAAGGGCGGATTGAAATTCTAAACCGATTTTTTGTTGCTCCAGATCGACCACTTTCAAATCGCAACTCCTGGCTATCGCCTCTTCAATAATTTCTGTTGCGGCACCAAGTAGCAAGACCCTTGATCCTTTCGGAATATGCGCAAGCAATATCCTGGCCCGCTCTTTTGCTTTCTGCCTAATATCCCCGGAAAACGTGGGCATGTTTATAAACTCCTTACCGTTTATTAAGCAGTACATAGCATCTGTGATAGCTACTTTCATATAGATTGGTATGGCCTCTGCCACCACATCTAATGCATTTTTGTTCACGAACCTGCCAAGCGAGTAGTCAATCTCTTCTTGAAAGTAAGAAAATCCGTAGGAATTTTCCAGCAAAACAAGGCAGAAATTCATATCAGTAAATACCTTGCCACAACCCTTCATAGTATAAAGAGTCTTGCCAATTATAATATTGTCAATTCTAAGGTTGCCTTCATGGACCGCTAAGTTGTGCCGCGCCTCCTCAATCAAGTTTGCCAATATGTTCATTAGCTGGTATTTAATAGTTAGAGCTGGACTTTAAAACGAGCATATATACACAGTCGTTAGAGTGTAGCAAAATTAGCCATATTGCCAAGTGTTTGATTGCTCATTATTGTAATACAGGCTATTTAAGCTACCCCACCCCATGGATGCCCATCCACTCGAATGAAAAATTTATTTAACAACAATTTGCCACCAAGGATATTGTTTTTTGAGCGCAGCCCTTTCATGTCTGTAGAGCTTTTGGATCTTATTAAAAACTACAGAATCGTTTGCTACGATGATGATTATGTTTATAAACTTCTGAAAAATAACTGGGACTTGTTTTCTTATTTGAACACTGACCTCACTAAAGGTTTAGGAAATGACCAAGCTATAGAGATTCTATTAAACGACGCTGATTTTATAAGTAATCTTTTATTAAATAGAAAACGCGACAAAGCCCTATTCTTCTATATGAATCGGAAAATAGATATGCTGCTGAAAGACCTTGGTGTATCAATGCTGCTACCACATTACGACACCCAAGAGAGACTAGGTAACAAACTATATCTTTCCGGTATCTGTAAAAAACTAGGATTATCACCAAATAAAAGCCTGAATTTCAAGGTCATACCGAATGATTTGGATGGAGTTTACACAAAGTGTCGAGAGACTCTAGGTCTGCCATTCATAATACAAGGCGCATTAGGAGTTTCAGGAGAAGACACTTTTTTAGTTGACCAAGAAAAGGATATGAATAAGGCTATGGCAAATATAAACGGTGAGTTTAGAGCCACTAGATATATAAAGAAAAATATCCCGATTTCCGTTCACGTTTGCATACTAGCCAGCGAAATTATTGTTCGTGGTCCATTTATCCAGCTGCTAGGATTCCCAGAATTGTCTTCTAACCCTTTCCAGTTTACCGGAAACGATACAAACCAATCCCTTTTCAATCAATCTTTTGTTAACAAGGTTAGGGATTTGAGCCTTAGAATAGGAGAGTACGCCAAAACTGAGGGATATATGGGAATATTGGGAATAGATTACTTATGGGACAAAGGCAATGGAGCAATATATCCTCAAGAGCTCAATACAAGGCTTATTGGACTAACAAGATTACTAACCGGAGTTCAAAAAGACCAGCTTATCTTTCCTGATCTACTGAGGCATATAGAAGAGTTCGATACTCCTGATTATTCAGACAAATGCAATGGCCTGTACAGAAAAGATATAGACCTCTCCCGTCATGATTATTCTCAAGTTATTATTTGCAATAATCTTTCGGGTGACGTCACTGTTTCAAACTACATAACGCCTGGGATTTATCGACTAGCTGATAACGCCTTATACATGGTTAAGCCCTCGCTTTTTGTGTGCGATATGGAAGACCACGACATATTGATCACTCAATCAGTCCATAAAAACCAGATCTTACGCCCCGGAGGTATAATTTCCAGAGTAATTTTTAAGAGGAGCGCAATTAATAATGGCACCTATGGTTTAGATTCAACAATTATTAGGATAATTAGTTTAATAAGAGGCATGTCAACCAATACATATGCTCAATCGTGAGACTAGCCCGAATGTCGTTTCGGAACATGACCTATCAGCAATCATCCCCACCATTGAATCGTAAGCACTTATCAAAAGTAAGCTAACAGTCCTTTATCTGGAACGCATTACGATTGCTGCCAGTAATTATGCTGCGAGTATCCAAGAGGAATACGGAAAATGCGTGATATTCGCTATTCCCCACATATCAAGGCGGAGTGAGTAAGTATTCTTTAAAATAAAATTGCCCTAAGCATTAAAATCATAAATCACATGACTCATAATAATTCAAATTAATATGACAAAAAAGAGTAACAAACTGGTCTTTCACCTGATAACATCCAAAATATTTTGGGTCGGGGCTCCGATGTTGATACCAGAGATAATAAAACGTGGGCATTATATATCAGTATTCGACGAAAAAGTACTTCCGCAATACAACAAAATACTGGATTGTGACATTTGCATTGATATGAGTGCCATAATAAGCAAGCGTTTTTATAATTCGTTAGGGACGGCCTATAACAAGAGAAAGCTTTATGGCCTAAAAACGCCACTGATGGTGGATCCGCCAAGAGCAATAATAAATTCTCTTGACAAACGAAGAACGCATAAAATATTTTCTGATTTAGTACCAGAGTCATACAACCTGACAGGAAGAAATAATGAGCAGCTGATAAACAATTTTAGACATGACGAATTTGTCATAGTAAAATCACCCACAGGCTGGTGGGGTAAGGACATCGATAAAATTACCCCCCAACAGGCCCTAGAAAAGTACAGTAAATCAAAAGATCTGATAATACAAAAGTACGTCCCATTCACAGAAG
>SCTJ01000150.1 GCA_004297805.1 Patescibacteria group bacterium
TTAATTTTTCCGACGATACGTCGCCACGGAGCAGCGACTGGAGTTTCGAGATAAAATCAGCATCGTGACTGAATCGCTGAAAGAGACGCGAATAGTACGGTACTTCGTTGAGGTAGTGCAAAAGGAGCATGAAGGTACGCAGGGTCTCGCCTGGCGGATCAGTGGGTTCGGGATTGACAAAAATGATGCCAAACTCCTTGAGGTGGCTCACATTGTGGAGCTTGTGCTTGGTAAATCGCTTGGCGACCTCGAGCCAATGCGGATCGAGGATAGTGAGCTCCACCGGACGCGTTTCAAAATCATCGGCGGTCAGTGTCCCGTACGCTTCATCAAAAAACTTATGCATCCAGGCTGTATCGCGTGTAAAGCGAAGTGAGCACAGTGTAGGCGTAAGGTTCGCTTCATCGATCGATTCACCTGGCAGAAACGTCTTCAAGAGCTCCAGCGCTTTTTCTTTTTTTATAAAAAATCCCTCGGGCCGGCCGGCGAGCTCTTGGGCTTGCTCCAGCAAGCGATCATGCAAGAGGACCTTCAAGTGCTGATCCGCAAGCATGAGCTTTTGCGTGAGTGCATGAGTAACCTCTTCAGCAGTAGAGTCACGGGATAGGCCGTACTCATGGAGTACCTCGCCCACGCGGACGTTGTTTTCCTCGCTCACCCGATCGAGCGCATCCGCCGAAAGCCCGAGGAAAACCTCGGGCTTCGTGCGGAGTATGCGCGCAAGTTTTGCGTGCGCTTCAGACATCATTACATCGTCGTACCTGCTTCCAAGTCCTTCTTGTTCACGATCATCAGGATCGCGCCGACGATGATACCACAGACCACACCGAAGAACGTATCGCTCCACATGGTCCACGTCCCCCAGTTCTCAAAGAGTCCGCGGCTCAAGAATGCAAAGCCGCCGTAGGTCGCAAGTCCCGCGAGAATGCCATTGACGATGTACTGTCCTTTCGTCTTTGACATTCCGATCATGACGGTAAACGCAAGCGCGAACAGAATCAGAGAAAAGGTCAGCTCACCATACCGAGGAACTGCCATCTCACCGACTTTGTGGCCGATAGCAGCCAAGTGAATCTGGTAGTACGAACCCAACATCGGAACATGGTAGATGTAGTTCAAGACAATGATCGAGATAGACGAAATAACCCAATTTTTGATGAATTTTCCTAGCATAGATTTGTTATAAGGTTAATTGATTATTCCTTCAAAATACCGGCTTTCGCACCATACTGCGTAACGACCGAGGACGCATTGGCGACGCCGAACTGTATTGCTCTCTCTATGATACCACTTCTCATAAATTCTGCAACAAATCCGGAGCAATATGCATCCCCTGCCCCCGTGCGATCCACGACGTGGTCATCGCTGCCTTGTGCGAAATGTGTCTTCCCATCACGCTCAGTCACTGTCACGCCACGCGGACCATCAGTCACCATCATGATATCCGCGCTCACCGAACCACCCAGTGCCGCCGCCTCTTCCTTGTTCATGCTGAGGATATCGACATGCATGGAGGGCTTCAATGCTATCTCGCGTCCGCCGGGATTCCAGGCGATTTTGGCGCCAATACTCCTGGCTCGATCCATGAGCGCGCGAGCAAGCTCAAGGTGTCCGCCGAGCGAACTGAGGTAAAACCATTTCGCCTCAAGATGATCAACACGCACGTTTGTGGTACTGAAATGCTGCCCCTCGCCTTTATAGCTCAAAATTGTCCGTTCGCCTTCCGGATGGATGAGGATCGACGAGTATGCCGTACGATCATCGGTATGATGGATCATCTGCGAGACATCGACGCCCTCGCGCATGAGCTCGGTGATGATCGCGCTGCCATCATCATCACGCCCGACTACCCCAATGCACGCAGTTTTGTACCCCTGCCGGGCAAACGTCACTGCTGCATTCGTCCCTCCCCCGCCGGTCGTGAAGTAGATTTCGTCAACTTCAATCTTCGCGCCAAGCGGAAGATCATCAGGCACATTCATGAGTACATCCCGTGTTGCTGACCCTATTGTAATAATATCAAACATTGAATTTTTCTATGGCTGATCCCACGGTCGCGCGGGTGACGCCTGCTTGTTCGAGCACTTCAATTTTGTCCGGAGTCACACCGCCATCGACGGAAATCGGCTTGTCGGGATAGTAGAAGTGAAAATCGGCGATCTTCTCGATGACGGACGGGATAAACGGCGCACCATTGAACCCCGGCTCTACGGTCATAAATTGCACAAAGTCGAGCAGCTCGACGTACGGCTCGATCGCTTTCCACGGTGTCGCGGGATTCATGACCATTCCTACGGAGACCTCACCATCTTGTATGGCTTTGATGACC
>SCTJ01000044.1 GCA_004297805.1 Patescibacteria group bacterium
ACACTACCGAATACCCGATCAAAGTGCAAGTGCTTGCGATTGTATTCCTCCACAATTTCGCTGGGCGATCCAGAAACTGCAATCACATGATACTGCTTCTTTCTTAGATCTGCAATCAACTGTTCAGCAAAGATATAAGTTTTGTTCTCGTGAAACGGGATGACCATCTTACTCGCTCGCTCCACTTCCTTGCGAGCGCGGCCTCGAATGTGTTTGGCATAGAGATCTACCAAGGCCACTCGGTATTGTTCATAGGTCCCCTTGTGCTCCAGCCATTGGCTATAAATCGCTACCAACTTGTTGCGCACCTCGCGCGGAAAGACATTCATCCAAGCCAATTCATCAATCAATTCAAAGTGCATGTTCTTCCGGAAAATCGTTCCGTCAATGTCAAAGATGGCTATCTTTTGTTTCTTTTTGAATGGCATATTTTTTGTTTTGTATTGCGTCTAGCGTCCGCTTCTAGTATACCATAACCCGCTACACCCAACGCCACCGCCACATTCAAAGAATTCTTCTGGCCACGCATGGGGATTTCGATAATACGGTCACATTGTCTAAGAATTCGCGCATCGATACCCCTGGGCTCATTGCCCACGACCATGGCCACCTTTCCCGCTGGTCTATACTTGGAATATGGAATGCTACTTGGATGTTGCTCCAGAGCTACTATTTCAAAACCTTCGGATTTCAAACCCTTGAGAGCCTGTCCGATGGATTTGAAATATACCCAGGCGATACTCTTTTCCGCTCCTAAGGCCGTTTTGGAGATCATCTTTTCGTGCGGTCGTAGATACACATATTTTTCTGTATGCGGACAAGCGGAATATCCGGTGAGATAAATCTTTTTCGCTCCCATGCCATCAGCGGCGCGAAAAATCGCGCCGATGTTATAGGCACTGCGGATATTGTGAGCAATGATCACCAAATTCATGTGCATGCCAAATCTATTTCTTTTCTTCTGAGCTGCAGCAAGACCCTCCCTGGCAGCATGGACAATTCACCACAAAAACTGCGTAGACTCCCAAAACGATAGAGACTAACACCCACTGAGTTCCGGCAATGCCGAAAACTGACTGCTGGGTAAAAAATACGTAAGCGGCCATAACCAGCGTCAGGACTGAAAGTCCCATCAAGACAACGGACATTTTTTCTTTATGCATTCATTTCACCTCCACTTCTAGCCCCCACTATCTCCATTCTATCAATTATCGCCTGCAATCACAATCATGGCCTTGCGTCCCTTTTCAATATCATCTAGACGTCCCGGAAAATCATGAATGGCCGAATACAAAGTATCCAGGTCATAGCGATAGCCCTCCCCTTTGCGCGTACCTGGATCGTTGGTGATAATGGTCTGACCATCGTAACCAACCACCACTAGTGCATGATAGAGCGGCCCGGGTGCAGTGAAGTTTGGGTTACCAAGTCTGCGCCCGGCAGCCAGCACGATCACCGGGTTACCCCTAGCTACCTCGCGCCGCAAGTCTTCTGGTTTAAAATCATAGATCGCCCTCAAATTATCGAGGTTAAAATAATCTTTGGCTAAGCGCACAACCCCCGCCGCATTGCTATCTTTGTAATCTCCATAATTTTTAATTTGGAAATTAATCATAGCTTGAATTTCTTTTTCGGCAATATCTCGATTGAGTGATTTTTTCTGAAGATAATACGCTACCATGAGAAGCGAAGCCTCTTCACAAGCCTCCTCGTGCCGCTCATCCCACTGGCTAAACGGCGCCTGAGAAGTGAAGGGCACCTTCACAAACATCTTCTCCGGTATTTTTTGGTCCCTATCCGTCGGTGGTGCTGATTCTGCCTTTGACTCCACTTGGTTACTATCTTTTCCAGATGAGGTTATCTCCACTTGATCAGTGGCGGGCGCAACGCTTTGCGATTTTTCTTGGGTCACAATCGGCTGTGTGCGCCGCGAAAAAACGCCAATCGCCACCGCGCCGATTACCACCAAAATTATACTTACCCAAAAATATTTTTTCATCGCATTTCTTTTAAAACTATTCGGTGAAGCTCCGTGCAAAACGAGCACCCGTATCTTCACTCACAAAACCTGGAACGTAGGCGCTTATATTAAACCAACTGCCACGGTCATTCCAATTGGAGACCACGACATAGAGTGGGGAAAGTGAATTTACAAGCCAAGTCCATCCCCGCTCGTCCAAGTGCACGTCGTCCAATTGCGCCTTGGTCTGTTCAAAATGAATTCTTTGCATAACCATGTAGCTTTCTAAAGAAAGTCCCTCAGCCCTGACTGACACTTCTTTTGTCCCGAACGTTACTTTGAAATTGATTGGCATAGCCTCATAGTTCGCCATCCGCCGCATAATCCCCCCTTCATCCAATCCGGACAACTGCGAGATATCCTTGTTGAGCGTGGCCTTGAGAAAGGGATTAGCACTCGAGTTACGAAAAATATTTTGATCACTGTGAATAAGAACCACCCGACAGCCCTGGCCTTCCGCAGCTTTGACGCGCCTGAAGGCGCCCCCCTCCATAACACCTTCGCCTATTCGCGTGGGATTAGTATCTGGCATACCTTCAATGAGCTTTCGTTTGAGCGTAGTAACATCTGGCAGATCGTCGGGAATAATTAAAATTTTGTCATAGCCGTATTGTTCCATCTCCGTTTTAATCTCGGCTTGGTGCTTGCGCCAAATAGCCCTCACCCGTTCTTGATCCAGAGCTATTCCAAGATATCTTTGGTAAAAGTCTGAGAAAAATTCCAGCTCTTTTTGAAAGTCGATGGTGATTGGCTTTTCCCGACCAGTTTCGGGATTAGCGAAGATGGCCTTAATTTCCCGCGGAGTGAAATTCCCTCGTGATCTAACAATCTTAGCTTCCAGCTCCAAAGACATATCTTGAGCGACGTTGAGTTGCTCGACATTTTGGAACGGTTCACTTGTTTCCAAACTCGCGTCAAAAGAAGCTTTTAGTTTTTGAATCTCAGCGAGACTAGCAACAATTTTCTGGCAATCGGGCTCCATATTCAGCCATTATATCATATTTAGATGCTTTGCCGACACCCATCTCCTTGGCAAGAAGAAGGGTGTTATGCGTTGTGCGATGTATATACTAATGTATATACACGTGTATATACATTAGTATAGCATTAGCAAGAACGGCCTAACGGCCGTTCTAAGAAGTATCTAGTCTAACTAATAATGCGTGATGATCGGCGTGCCAATTTCAGCCCAGGCATAGACGCGGGCAGCCGGTCCAACTCCCAGACGGACACAGCCATGCGAAACTGGAGTACCCAGATGGTTTTGCCCCTCCTTGTAGCCGCTCGGCCATTCGGGCAACTCGTGAATACCGAAATCGCCTGAGGGAACAATCGCCATCCAATAAGGCATGAAAAGCCCGTATTTTTTCGACCAAGCCCGCGGAAATTTGTTGCGGACCTGAAAGCTACCTTGCGGCGTTTCCATTCCTCGCTTTCCGGTAGAAATCATGTAGGTATCCAGTAGCTTTCCATTTTCAAAAATAGTCATGATTTGAGCTTTCAGATTGATGTCGATATATTTGCCAGTAGTAATCTTGGCTACTGCCGATTGGCGGGCTTGTTCAAGTCTGACTGAAAAATTTTTGTCCCAGACGGGCGGCGGGAGCGGTTTGGTTTCAAAATCGGTATCATAGAGCTTGCGAAAAGCCATTTCTCCTTCCTGCTGGTGACGGATATAAACAGAAACGGTATAGCGTTGGCCCCGAACGAATTCGCCTTTGGGGATGAGTGACACCTTGTGTTCAGCAAAATCTATTTTGTCGGCCAATTCCACTGGTGGATCCACCACAAACCGCACTTTAAAATCTTTAATATCCCGATCGAAAGTCACCGAGATCGGGTCTTCGATATCGAACACCACTTCTTTGGCCCCCCGCTCCGGTGCGAATGAGGTTACTTTGGGATAGGGCTGGGTAAAAAATGCAGCGCTGTGTACGCCATTCACAAAAAAAATGTTTTCTGAGCGGGCAATCGAAATTGAATAGTGCTGATCCAATTTCCAACCGTCCTTGGGAACAATCCGCAGCGATTGATTGGAGTCAGCCCACTGATAGGTCACATCAGCTGTTGGCGTAATCGTAATATTACGATTGACGGTAGCCGGATTCATTGGCCAAAAGAACCTCAGCTCAATTTGGTCTTTGAGCCCGATGTTAGCAGAGTTGACGATGTAGCTTCGATTTTCGAAAACCTTTGGATAGGCAAACCAAATGGCCACCGCGGCCACGATCCCAGCCACGATTACTGACCAAGCCAGCAAAGTGTGCACCCAGTGACGCGAGTGCTGGTTGTGAGTTGAATATTCCATTGAAAGCTACTTTGAATAAATTGATTAACTCTGCACCGTCGTCTAGAAAAAATCTGGGCTCCCCGCCATGGTCATCCGTGCCCGCTTCATAATCTCCTGATTCACTTCTTCGGCATCGCGCCCATATTTCATGGAGGAAAGTTCTTTGAGTTGGGCCGCTACTTCTGGATTACCCGACATGGGCGGATAGGTCTTCATGTTAAACGGCTTAGTAGACTCGTTGTTAATCATTAATCGCACAAAGCAGTTGCGATTGTCAACATTGGCCAAATCATTGGCAGTGAATACTGGAGCCAGTTGTTTTTCCAAAAACTCTGCATCCTCTGGACCAACCCGAAAAGCGGCAATTGAACCAACGTTACCAAACACGGCTTTCGAGATATCTTCGCTGAGCTGTCCGATGAATTGGTGCGCAATAATAAGATCCAGTTTATATTTACGAGCTTCAGACAAAATCTGCGATACCGAATTGGTAGTAACGTTCTGAAATTCATCAATATAGAGATAGAAGTCATAGCGCTTTTCCGGCGGAGTGTCGGCTCGGCCCAGCGCGGCCATCAAAAGCTTACCGACCACTACCATGCCGAGCAAATAACTGTTGATTTCGCCGAGGCGTCCCTTGGAAAGATTAATCAGCAAAATCTTTTGGCTATCCATAATTTCCCGGAAGTTGAGCGTACTATGCTGCTGTGCAATAATCGGACGCATCATGTCATTGGCGATAAAGGTGGTAAGCTTGGAAGTGACATATGGAACCACATTGGCCAGGGCCGCATCTCCCCCAGCCTTTTCCGCCTCTTTGACCCAGAAGTCCACCACAATCGGATTTTTGCATTTGGCCAGTTTCATTTTGCGAAAATCTGCATCCGCCAAAACTTTGGGAATTTCCATGAGGGTTGAACCAGACTCGGGACTATCCATCACCAAGAGCATGGCATTGCGCATGTATTGTTCGAAAATTGGTCCGCCGGTCTGCTTCAAATCATAGAGTTTGTCAAAAATGTTGATCATTTCATTAATGACGAATGTCTTTTGTTCCGGATGGGCCGGATCATATTCCATCATGTTCAAGCCAAATGGCCGGCGCATATCAGCCGGATCAAAATAAACCACGTCCTCGGCCCGAGAAATTGGCACGCAAGCCAAGATATCCTGGACGTCATCACCGTGCGGATCAATAAAGCACACCCCCTTACCGTTGATAATATCCTGCTTACACATTTCCTTAATCATGGTCGTTTTTCCCACGCCAGTTTGCCCGATCACATAGAGATGCCGTCGCCGGTCATCGTCACTCATCCGAATGTCAGTTTTCATGCCACGATAATCGTTGTAGCCCATGAGTATTCCTTCTTTGGGGATGTTGGGTGGTGGCGGGGCGGCGCCAGCCTTGAGCCATTTAATCTTGGGGGTTTCCGTTGAAGAGATAGGAAAATGAAAAATCCCAGATATTTCTTCGGCCCCCAGAACCGACGATTCTTCTTCATCGAAGTTACGGAAAATATAGTCGAAAGACAATTTGTTTTTGCTCTTGGTACGCCGCCGAATAGCAAAATGATTCACCTCGGGATATTCAAACTGCACAAAAGCATTCTCCAGTTGCGAGAGAATTTCTTCTGCCCGCTGTTGCGTCGGCGCTGCTGCCAGAAGTCGGACATTAACTCGAAAGGCGGGCTTAGAAGACTTGCGTTCGATCGCCTTAACTAGCTCTTGCTCATCCGGCGTCAATTGATAAATATCTTTCTTGATTGGATCTTTGTCTTCTTTGCCGCGCGGAATAAGCAAATTCCAGAGTCCCTTGAGCATTTCCTTAACCAAAGATGGACTATAGGCATCTTTGAGACGCTTGCCTTGTTGCATCTTGTGCGCTACTTCGATGCCCAACTTCCGCCAGCCCGATCCCTCCATGGGCGCTAGCACCAATTGGATTACTCCGCCTTCAGTGGTTTCGTCCAGCTTACTAAGCGAGTTAGAAATTTCGTTGAGTGGGTCAGCCTCCATGGCCTCATAGGTTCTGAGGGGCAAAATAAATTTGTGCTTGAGTGCCAATGAAGCCTCGGCCGTGTAGCAGCCCGGCGTGAAAATCGAATAATCCTGGCTCTTCTCTATCGAAGCATTGGGAAAATAACTAGTAATCTGCTTTTCGACTGTTTCTGCAAATTTGCGCGGCACAGCCACATAGAAGATTATTTCCTCGTTGTTGGCTGCTTTGGCAATTTCAAAGACGATGGATGGTCGTCCATAGACATACCGCCGCCAGAGCGACTTGGCATCCTTCACGTTGGTCAAGGTGGTGAGCAGTTGTTCCATCATGCCCACCTCATCTTTCCAAGCCTCTTTTTCGCGGGTGACGTCCTTCTCCTCTTTTTTCTTGAATACCCGAGAAACACGCACGATGTCTAATTCCAAATTCATGGAGCGCTTAATCTTGGAACGAAACACAAAGAAGGCCTCCGCTAGCCACAGGGCCCCACTCGCCACAGTGACCACCGCCAGCGAGACGATCAGAAATTGAAAAATGAAATTGGTATCAAAGAAAAACACTTTTTTGTTTTTACTTTTGAGAGTCAGCTCTCAGGCTAACTCTAATTATTTTTAGAATTCCTCGAGCAAACCTAGTCTAACCATCTCCTCATGCGTATCCTTGTCTACCAGACCATCATGAACCTTATCTAATGGATAGTTTTCACTTAAATGCATCGCCATTTTGACTGCCGCCACCGGCCCTTTGCCCGGCGTCTTGGCCATTTCCACAATATAGCGTACCCGATCCTCCGGCGTTGCTAATGTAGGCGCCGCCGCCAAATCTTTTTGATCAAGTTTCGTCCCCTGTTCAGTCGCGACTTGCTTGATCTTAGCCAGTGGATCTTTTTTGGGTTCTGGAGTTTCCGCAGCCGAAGCTTCGCGTTCCAGTCCCTTTTCCTCATCCAAAGCACGCTCCGGATCTAGCACGCCCACAGCACCTTCTGATGGTTTACGGAACTTTTTGCTCGTATCCAGGTCGTCCTCAGTAATTGGTTCTTTCCATGCTACGCTTGGCCCAGTCATAATATGCGTCGATAATCAGTTTAGGCAGCGGCTAGACGAGTCCTCCCGTCCATCCCGCTTTTGTCCATTGTATCACGGTTTTTTGAATAGCGGAATGCCTCTCGCGATTTGCAAAAAATATGGTATACTTTCGGATAGGTAAACGCCTAAACACCAAAAAATGAAACAAAAAAAGCTAAGCTTGGTGCTCATAGTGTGCGCCATCGTGGCCATTGGATTTTTTCTGCGAATTTACAACATTGACCACACGCCCCCAGGAATCTACCCAGACGAAGCCGTCAATGGTGAAGATGCCATCCGCTCCAACAACACTGGGGCCTACCAGTGGTATTACACTGCCAATCAGGGCCGCGAGGGTTTGTTCATGAATTTAATTGCTTTTCTCTTCAAATATTTCGGGGCGAGCATTCTAACGCTCAAATTTCCTTCCATCTTCTTTGGTACTTTCACCATTTTGGGAACATATCTTCTCGGCAAGGAACTTTTCAATTCACATCGCACTGCCCTGCTGGCCGCTTTCTTTACCGCCGTGTCGTTTTGGGCCATCAATTTCAGTCGCATTTCCTTCCGAGCCAACATGCTACCGTTCGTGCTGGTGTTTGCTTTTTATTTTTTATTTAAGGGACTACGCACTCACCGCAAGCTGGATTTTGTATTGGGTGGTTTATTTTTCGGACTGGGCGTTCACACCTATATCGCTTTTCGCATCGCACCGGTAATCCTCATCATAATGTTACTGGTGTTCTGCTTTTCCCGTAAACGCTTCCTGGCCACCTATTGGCCCAATATCCTGACATTCATCATTGCCACACTCATCGTGGCTTCCCCCATGCTCTACACCTTCTGGAAGCATCCGGAATTTTTCGAATCGCGCGCTGATAACGTGTCGGTCTTCTCGCCCAAGATTAACGGGGGTCACCCCTGGCTAATGCTGGGCCGCGGGATTTTCCTGAGCCTCGAAAAATACAACTTTGTCGGGGACATGAATTGGCGACACAACTATCCGCCCTACCCCCTCTTGGATCCATTGACCGGTATCGCTTTTCTGACGGGTTTGGTCTTGGCTGTCTTGCACTTGCTCCGTCGCGCCTTTCACCACCTGAAGCGACGCCCCTACACCGATCCGCCCATCGATGTCCACATCTTCCTGCTGGTCTGGTTCTTGGTGATGTTAGCACCCGAATTTCTCACGGCTGAAGGGTTGCCTCATGCCTTGCGTTCTATCGGCACGCAACCGGCAGTGTTTTTGTTGGCCGCGGCCGGAGCTAATTTCCTGTGGGAACGGGCTGATCACAAGCCACTCCGCACCCGCCAAGCCCTGTCCTGGATTGCCGTCGTGATTCTCCTTTTCATTGGAGTCTTCAATGGAGTGAAATATCATTACTTCTGGGCTCGCCAAGAAAAAACGGCCACCTCTTTCAATAAAAATGTGACTGACATTGCCAAAGTTCTGCCCAGTTGGCCGTTAAGTGAAGAAAAATACGTCGTCACTAGCTACAACACCCTGGAGAGATTGCCAATCTATGTCCTCAATGAAAAGCGGCCGAATCTCACCTATCTTTATCAAAATGAGCTGAACAAAGTAAGCCCTCAACATCCAGAGAATTTTGTGGTGTTTCTCACAGGAAATTATGCAGACGTTATTAGCCAACTCCAGCAGCGTTTTCCGCAGCTCCAGTTACAGCAAGTTTCCAACCCACCAGGCAGCATCTATTACATACTTTCAACTTCCAACTAACCTATGAAGCAATTTCTCGAAGATCGTCACAAGTTGGTTATCGGTGCTATCCTCGCCTTTATGGCGGTAGTCTCACTGCTCAACGCGCACAATGACAGCCTCATCTATGACGAAGATGCCCACATCCCAGCCGGCTACAGCTATTTGGTCGCTCATGACATGCGCCTCAACCCAGAACACCCTCCTCTTCTCAAGGATCTGGCTGCTTTGCCGCTACTTTTTTTCCAACCCAAATTCGACACTAGCGCGCCTTTTTGGACTGAAAATGCTAACGATGCCCAATGGGATGCTGGCAAAAACTTTCTGTTCGCTTCCGACAATAACCCGGACCAAATAATTTTTTGGTCCCGCGTGCCTTTCGTCCTCCTTTCACTGATCCTGGGATGGTTCATCTTCTATTGGACGCGCGAATTGGCCGGCACCTTTGCTGGCATGTTAGCGTTGACGCTCTACGCCTTTGACCCCAACATCCTCGGACACAATCATTATGTGACTACCGATCTAGGCATCGCGTCCTTTGGTGCCTTTGCCTTCTATTATTTCGTGCGCTTTTTGCGCCGCCCTATTTGGCGCAATGTATTGATAGCTGGATTGTTCCTGGGACTCGTCCAGTTAGTAAAATTTTCGTCCGTGCTCCTTTTCCCGGTCTTAGTACTAACGCTAACAGCCTTTGTCCTAGTCAAAAATCATGATGGAAAAATTCGCTGCAATTGGCACGATCGCCTTCGCGCCCTGGGTGAATATAATATCAAGGGACTGATAATTTTCTTGGTTTCCATTGCGGTAGTGTGGTCGGTCTATGCCGTCAATAACTACGCCCTGCCCAAAGAAAAACTGCCCGAAATCGCCACTTATTATTTCAAAAGTGATGACACCAATACCAAAGCCGTTGTCACCAAGAAAGTCATCTTTGCTCTCAATGAATCCCCCGTTACCCGACCCCTCGCGACCTATATCTTCGGGGTGGCCCGTGTCTTCCAGCGAGTAGCTGGAGGAAACGTGACCTATTTTTTCGGAGAGCTTAGTACCAAAGGATTCTTCTCCTATTTTCCAGTTGTATTCCTGATCAAAGAGCCCCTGCCCACTCTCTTTTTGGTTATCGCCTGCCTGGCCTTGGGCTTCTGGCGCGGGACCAAGCAAATCTGGGAGGCTCTGCGCACGCCTGGACGCAGAATGTGTCAACTGGCGAGTACCTACCTTCACAAGCATATTGCCGAGTTTGGCATGCTTTGCTTCATCTTTATCTATGTCCTGACTAGCATCACTGGCCGACTAAATATCGGTTTTCGCCATCTCTTCCCAATTCTGCCGTTCATGTATATTTTGGTCGCCAAATATTTGGTGTTCTCAGTGGAACGCATTAAAGATCTTGAGCGTAAACTCAATGTGCTTGTGATCGTGTTCGTACTCTTTGCAGCCCTGGTCGGCGGAACGATTGCCGCTTATCCTTATTATCTGTCATATTTCAACGCAGCCGCTGGCGGACCAATGCAGGGCTATCACCTGGTGACTGATTCCAACACCGACTGGGGACAAGACTTGAAACGGTTAAAAATTTTCCTCGACCAGCATCCAGAGATTGACCGACTTAAGCTCAACTATTTCGGCCTAGCCGACCAAAGCTATTATCTTGGCCAACGCTACACTCCCTGGTGGAATTCTCGCCGCCCCATTGAAGCTGGATGGTATGGTATCTCGACTCTCTTTTTGCAAGAAAGCATCTTTGATACTAAGCGCGCCGACAACCAAAGCTACCGCTGGCTCGCCGGACGCAAGCCAGACTATCAAGTGGGCACGTCCATTCTCATCTTCCACGTCTCTGAAGAAGAGGCGCAGCAAGCGAACGGACCCGCTTTATAATCACCGTCGTCGAATCAAACTCCAAATATACACTATTTCCCTTCCATCCTTCTCGACATCATAGTCTCGCAGCAGGACTATTTGCCTGATAGAAAAATCAACGGGACAGATTTCTCTATTTATATATTGTTGCGCCGCAGCTACTTTATCTTTTGGGAAGTCATACGCCAGGGTAACATGCGGGATATAGTTTTTTCCCTCGGCATTCTCACTCTTTGTCTCGATCAAGTCTTCAACCTTTTGCTTGATATCCATATGGAGCTGCTCTAATTGAGGGTTACGAGCAGCTCTGACATAAATCACTTCTCCGTAGGCAGTGTCCGCAAAAACACCCACTTCCGCACAGTGTACTGAAATTTCACCACCCACAGACAACGCGCTTATTCTGTCCACCAACTCTTCTTCTCTTTTGCCCCGACGCAATAAAAAAGTTCTTTTAACGGCCAGGTGGGCCGTGTCCTTCAATATGCAGTGTTTTTTTCTAGCGCTTGCGTTCCATTCAATACCAAACTGTTTTCTGAAGGCCTCTAGCTTTTTTTGGATGTCCGGCGACGCAAAGGCAACGATTGTATATCTCATTTTATTCATACCTATATTATCTTTCTATTTTTTGTCTTTGCCTTTCTTATCCTCCTCCGCAGGAGCGACATCTTCCGGAGTCGTCGCTGGTTCGGTATTCTTGAACTTATAGTAAACTTTATTTTCCGTTCGGAGGTCAATGTATTCCAGTTCGCCCCGCTTGTCTTTGGGGATAGCTTCGCTCAGCACCACCGCTAGAGAGCTAGCTGATTTTTCAATGCCGATCTCGCGACTGAGCATCACCGCCCAACCTTCCTCCGTGTCAACCGCGATATCCCCTGCCACCGCCCGGGGCGTGCGAAACTTGCGCCTGAGATGCACACCCGTTTTGTTTTCAATCTCTTGTCCAATAGCTGTAATAAAATGCAAATATTCTCGATCGAGTAGCGCCACACCTTCCGCTATCGATGATGCGCTTTCATCGCGCACCACGACCACTTTACCCTCGTTTTCCTTGATCTCTGGGGATTCGAAATCGGCCAGCGCATAGGGCACGCCTTCGCCATCCATCAAGAAGCACTTCTCACCCGAGCACCAAACCAACAAAAATTGTCGCTCAATCACCTGCACTATGAG
>SCTJ01000186.1 GCA_004297805.1 Patescibacteria group bacterium
CGAGACGCGGCCACGGTGACCATGTCAATTGTTGATCGGGCCGGAACCGAGCTCACCAAAACCGGCCATGCGCTGACGGCCATGAATTTCCCGCTGCCGACACTGCCCGTTGGCAACTATCACGTCCGACTGCGGGCCACGGTCAACGGCCAGAACGATACTTTGGTGTTGCCGATCTCGGTCGTGACCAGCACGCTCCGACACAGCCAAACTTCAATCGCGCTACTCGAAGCCGGGGAACAGCCCCAATTGAGTTCGGATGGAGACACCCAAGTTGTCTTCGGGAACGCCAATCGTTTACTGGCGTACTCAACATTCCAGAATGTGCGCTGGGCGCCGCACCATCGTTTAGACGAGGGATTAGCCGCGACCATCGCCGACCGACACCTGACCGATGACTTCCAAGCCGACACCTGGCCGTCAGCCTTCGATCCGAACGCCTACGTCACCAGTACCGGTGTGGCGCTCTACCCGTTTGGCAGCGACGACATTGAATATGCCGCGCTGGCGGCCGGCGATCCGGCCATGTCCCCGGTGCGCGGACAATTGCTCGGGTGGTTCACACAAGTCGTAAATAATCCCGACTCGAATACCGACCAGGTCAGCTACGCCCTGCTGGGATTGGCCAAGCTGGGACAGCCGGTCTTGCCAGACGTTCACGCTTGGCTGGCCGTTCCGAACCTCCCCGACCATGAGCGGCTGACATTGGCGATGGCCTTGGATGCTATGGGCGCCCGTGAAGAGGTGCGACCAATTGTGACCTACTTGTTGCAGCGCTACGGGCATACCCAAGCGCCGTACACGTGGCTGACCCTGGGAGCGTCGCACGATGATCAATTAGTCGCCACCGCCCGCTACGCCATCATCGCGGCCGATGTCGGCGATTCGACGGGTTTTGGAGCTCTGCGCTATAGCTTGTCGCATCCGCCCAAAGACACGACCACGAATCTGGAAGCGGCCCTGGCAGCGGAACGATTACTGGCGACCGCTAGCAATGCAGTCTCGATCAGCTATCGGCTGGGTGGTCAAACGGTCACCAAACAACTCAAGAATACTGAC
>SCTJ01000187.1 GCA_004297805.1 Patescibacteria group bacterium
GCCGAGCTGTTTGATGCTGGACAAAACGTCGGTGAGGCAATCCGCAAGAAAGAAGTCGCGCTGAAACAAGCTGAGGCCAACAAAGCCTTCACCCACTTCAGGTGGTAAACTGTACTTTGTCATCCCGAACTCGTTTCGGGATCTCTATCTAATTCATCCCCGAAAGGGGATTTTTTTATGGGGAAGAACTATTTATCAACCGTAATTCCGAGGATTTTGTCGCCGACGGTGATTGACTGAACCACGTCCATGCCCGCTGTTACTTGGCCAAAATTTGTATATTGTTCATTGAGCCACGAGGCATCTTTTTTGGTAATAAAAAATTGGGCGTCGTTGGAGACTCGAATATCATTTTTTCTGGCTATTCCAAGTGATCCGGCAGTAAAAGGAAGTTGATTCAACTCCGTTTGCATTGAACCGCCGCCTGAACCGTCTCCTTGGGGATCGCCTCCTTGAATCACCCAATCTTCAACTCGGTGCCAGGTAAGATTTTTATAAAAGTTGCTATTAGCTTTGTCGATAAAGTTTTTGACGGTACGTGGTGCGGCATCTCCCCGCAGGATAACGGAGATATCGCCTTTGCTGGTTTTGATAACGGCGGAGTAGGAAGCTTTCATTTGCTGGTCAGGAGCGAGCGTTGCCTGGACGATCTGTTGTTGCTGTTGCGCCTGTTGTTGAGCTTGCTGCTGTTGTTGGGCTTGTTGTTGTGGATTGGCTGTTTGGCCCTGGACTTGGCCTTGTTGATTTTGTGCCGGAGGCGAGATTGGCTTAAAGGTATTGGCGTCATCCGGAAGCGTTGGTGTATCTTTGGCTTTGCCTTGGTTAAGAAAAAGAAGAATACCAAAAACCAGGATAATGATGAGAACGAGAGGTACTGCCCACCTATTCATGTGACCTATTGTAGCATATTTTTCCATCCGTATTTCCTCACGAATAAATGTTACTAAAACGGCAATCGTTTACTCATGGATAAATGTTGCTAAAAACGGTATCGTTGACTCACGAAATAATGTTACCGGACTGGCGATGGTTTTAATTTCTTGAGAATCGCATCAACGTCCTTCTTGAGAATTACAAGATTGAGTGTTTTGTATTGCTTCCGCAGCTTTTCTTTCACTTCCTCACTCACGTCGTCTGCTTCCAGAATCCGTTGATATGGTGTTTTAGGTTTGTCATATCGCTTGATCACTTTACTCCCGATTCTTTCTTTTTCTTTTAATTTCATCACCGGAATAAAGA
>SCTJ01000045.1 GCA_004297805.1 Patescibacteria group bacterium
TCCGCATATTTAGACTCTTTGCCTTTTTTATTTGTTCTAACGGGATGGCCGATGGTTTCATTCCTTATTTGTCTAATTTTGAATAATTCAATATATTTTTTATCACGCCAATCAATTCCTTTACCACCAAACAAAGATACTTTTAAATAATTGACGGCATCTTGCTGGATAAAAAGAGCTTGCAATAGTCCGTATATCGCCAAATATGGATTTTTTATAAATAAATCGTTAGTTCCTTTTTGAAAATTATCAATAGCGAGACAAGTATCCTCAATTGTATCTAGCGCCGCACAAAATTGATTCCAATCTCCGTAATGCTTCCTCGAATGAACCCTTGTTTTCTTTATTGTCGAATTATTAAAAATGTTCCTAATTTGCGTAGCAACACTTTCAATTTTTAAGCTCTTGTCCATTATTTTTTCACTTTCTTATTTTTAATAAATATCCGCTTAAATGTTTCTTTCCCGCTTAAATATGAGCCTCTGCCATAAATACCCCTTGGGTCCTGGTCTACACCTCGGTTTGATCCGATAATCTCAAATTGTTCCGGATTATATTTATCAAGAAAGGTAATTGGCACGCCCATTACACCATCATAATTCATTGGAATTTCAAAAACTTTTGACACTTCAATCGCGTCGTAATTATCATACTTCGTATATTCTTCCGGTGTATATTTTTTATACAGCGTCAGCTCTTCATGGCGTTTTACTGTATCGATGTTTGTAAACCATACAACACTACCCATGCTGAAATATTTTATACCATTTTCAATTTTTTTTCTGGACTCCGTTGGTATGTCATAATCATCCGGCACCTGGAACCATTTTGTTCCGCCATTGTCATTACCTAGCCACAATTTATTTTCTTTAATAAATCTGAAGACTTCTTTATAAATAATGGCATTCTGATTTCCCAGAATCAAAAACTTTTTGTCATATTCCATCAGCTGCGCAACATACTCACGGAACAGAGAAAACGGCGGATTAGTCACCACGATGTCGGCTTCTTGCAGCAATTCAATACATTCCTTGCTGCGAAAGTCGCCATTGCCTTTGAGCGGTGTAGCGGTATTTGCGTCATTTTTTAGCAACCACTCTACATCGGTTAAGCTAACTGCTCCGTCAGAATTAAGATCTCTTACCTCATTAATCTCAATTTTAAACGGCTCTTTGCCTTCAGGTTTCAACCCCTTCATTTCAAACAACGGTAATTGATCACCGACAATCGGCGATTTATCATAGCTCGTCGTAATCAATTTCTTGAGACCAAGTGCATTAAAATTGGCGGCAAAATATTTGAAAAAGTTGCTTTCGAAAGGATCGTCGCAATTGCAATAAACAACCTTGCCGCGAAACTGGTCTTTATAGTGCTTCAATTCTTTCTCAATATCAACAAGCTGGGTATAAAACTCGTCTTTCTTGGCCTGGCTGGCCTTGTGCAAGTTTTTATTTGAAGATTTACTTTCCATAATTTCCTTTATTCCTAAAATCCCGGTTTTGTCTATCCAATATCCTTACAATAACTACTCACAATCTCATTGGTTATAGCGTTGTTTTTTATAGTCTCATATATACGCGTTTATGAGACTATTGTTTACAACAGTCTCACTCACTAAATCATTTAACTATATCCAGCAGCTTATTAAAGAAATATAGCTTATTCTTCCGTTTCTTATTTGAGGATATTACACCGTTTTTCTCCAATATTCCGATATATCTAAAAGCACTCGCTTTCGGTATCTTAGAAAGTCTAATAAAATCTTGGCTTTGGAAAATAGGCATTGTGAAAAGAGCATCAAGAATTTTAATGCTAAATTGCGATCTAGTTAACTCCATTATTCGTTGTTTTTTCTGATCATAAAGACTAATAATCTTTTTAGCCTTAGCAATGTTCTCCTTTGATTGCTCAGTAACTGCCTTAAGAAAAAAAGTTATCCAGCCTTCCCAATTATTATTCTTAGAGATGTCAAGCAAGGCAAGATAATATTCATCCCTGTGAGATTCTAAATATTCGCTCAAATAAAATGAAGGGTAGGAAATGGCTTTTTTGAAATACAAAAACAACGGCATCAACATTCTGCCGACCCTTCCATTGCCATCCATAAAGGGATGGATCATCTCGAATTGCGCGTGAACAACGGCGAGCTGAATGAGCAAATCCTTATCATCACTATGAATGTATTTTTCAAGATTGGACATTAGCTCATTAATTTTTTCAGCTGTCGGTGGAATATATGTCGCTTTCTCAATATCAGCTCCTGGTCTTCCAATAAAAACCTGCTGTCGCCTAAAATTTCCTCGATCTTTATTCTCACCCCTTACCTCTTGCAACAAAATCTCATGAGCTTTTTTGATTACGCGTGTCGTAAGTGAAAATTTTTGCATTTCTACTACTGCTTCATTCAGTGCTCTCCTGTAGTTTATAACTTCTCGGATATCATCATATCGCTTGGCTTCCTTCTGCGGATTGGCCTCAAATTCTAAAACTTCTTTCAAAGTCGCTTGTGTTCCTTCAATACGAGAAGACAGCACGGCTTCATTAGTAGTCAAAGGACTCAAAAGCACCGATGGATTTGGAATAGTCTGTAATAATCCATCAAAGCGAGCGATCTCCGCATTGGCCTTGCCAATCAAATGAACAAACGTATCCCATCTTAAATCGGTTACTGGCAATAGTTTTGGCGTATGATTTTTCATATTAGTAATCCGACTGATTATTTCTTATTCCTGAAATCTCGGATGATTAGCCCGCCCTTAATCCGCTTCACCACAACCCTCTGTTTTTCCTTCCACCCCAGCGCCCGAGTCTCTTCAATGGGCAGCGTGATAGACAGACTCGTCCCGCCCACGCGGGTAATTTTCCTAATATTTTCTTCCGTATTTTTTCTTCTCATTATTTTAATACGTATTAAAATACTTACTGCATTGCCACAATCGAAAACGCTACGATCAGAAACACTACCAACCAAGCCACCGTGCAACTGAAAAGCTGAAGCGCTTCTTTCTTCTTGCCTTCCAAAAACAACGTAAGCGGTTTCCCCAAAATCAAAGCGCCGGAGACAGCCGCCGAAATAACGAAAAGGAGAAGGAAGGCAATCGGCGCGATGATGACTGGATCAGGCTTGTCGCCGAACAGTTTCCCAACTGTGAACATGAGCAGCGCCACCAGGGAGATGTAGGCCACCTCGCCCAAGGCCAGCAGAAATGCTTGTTGGATGATTTTTTTGGACATATTTTTGTAGGAACGCAGCTAGCTACGCTCCTGGTTAAGTAACTTTAGTTTACCCCCAATCCCCCCTTGAATCAACCGCAAAATCCTGCGCCATTGAAACGAGAAAGGGCGGGAGGAGCAATTGATGACTGCTTCCTTCCCGCCCTCTTAGGGCACGTTAGCCCACCTTGCTGTGCTTGAGGCAGTATTCCTGCCACTTCTCCCTCCACCCGGCACCCTCGAGGTCACCAGCGCTGAACACAATCGCTACCGCGCCAGTGAACTTCAGTTCCTCCCGAATGCCGCTGTGAGACAGCTGCTCCAGAATGGGGACGACGCTGCGTTCGCTTTCCACGCAAACCTCGAGATAGGGCTTGCTCCCCACTGCTTCACCCAGAGCCTCGGCCACTGACTCACTGACATCAGCCGCCTCCAGCGCCACCAGAATTTCCCGCACCCTGGATATCTGGCGGTATCCACACAGCGCGATTTTCATCTTGTCCTCCTCTCCGCGTGACTGTTAGCCTTGAGAATGCGCCGTCTTTCAGTTGAAAAAACAGCCTAACATTTGTCAGCTAATTGCGCAAGATACAAAATACAAAATCCGACTTTGTTCAAAACTAATTCTTTTTCTCTGTTCCCTGGCACCACACTTTGTCGACATAAATCATACGCCACCAATAGCTTCCCAACAGGAAGCCAATCACCATCCCACTTGCCGAAAGTAGATATTGCAAAGCCCACGGCAAGGCGCAGCCGCCAAACCAAACTACGCTGACTCCCTGCCGAGCCATCTCCTTGAGGAAGAGCATTTCAATCATGGCGTGCAGCATGAGACTCAACAGCAAACCCAACAGCGTGGCTGCTGCGAGATAGACCACGTGCTTGAGTGGACTAGCAACGGGTGGATTTCGGTGAAATCTTTGGAACATGTTTGTATTTTACCTCCAAAAAGCATTTTTGAACAATTTTAAGGGGAGCTCGCGTGGAACTCCCCTATGCGTCACACCTCCCTTTCGGAACATGACTATTGTTTGTTGACCCCCTCCCTAGAACGAGTACTGAATGGCCAGACGGAACTTGTCCGCTTGGCTTGTGCCGGATGCGTCCGAATCCGACCAAGCGTGCAGGTAACGTCCGATGAACGACACCTGCTTGGTCGCCTTGTAGCAGACGAGCGGGCCCAGCAGCACCGTGTTGGCGGCGCCGTCAAAGGCATAGACGTCGTCCACCACCAGGCTGACCTTCAGCTCCGGCAGGACATTGCGTCCGACCTCCAGGTAGCTGTCGAGGAAGCCTTGCGACTTCTCGTTGGCCGCCACATAGGCACGGATGTCGGCGATGACCTTGAACCCAGCGTACTGGTTCAGGTGCCAGTAGCCGACCTGCACGAAGTCCTTGCCGACGTTGTCCGCACTGTACCCCAGAAGGAGGTAGTGCGGACCAGCATTCAGGGTGAGGAACGGGGCATAGGCCACGTAATCGCCCTTAGACTGGTAGGTGAAGTCGCCAGCCAGGCCCAACCAGCTCGGCGTCTGCACGAACAGCGACACCGTCTGCGAGAACGCCCCCGGTCCGCCCTGCGGATCGGACCAGTTGTTCTTGAGCGTGATCGACCCGGAGGTCTTCTTCGCTTCCTCGGCGTGCAGCGTCGGCGACCAGCCGGCGACCAGCGCCACGACCGCCAGCATCAACGCGAACTTTTTCATTGCCCTCTCCTTCGCCGGAGAAAGCTCATGGCTTTCCGGCTCTCAGTTTGTAAGGTTGAATTCAGCCTAGACCAGAGAGCCAAAGAGCGGCACGTGTTCGATGCGGCGCGTGGCGTCTTGCAGTGTGAATACCTCGACACTCCAGACGTTCGTGAACGTTTCGACCCAACCAACTTCGATCGGACAGTGCGGCAGCGCCGCATTCGGAACGTTTTCCGCTCCGCTGCCTTGCTCGCCGTGACCCACCGATTGAAACTGCGGCGGGTCAGCCCCGGAGTGAACTGGAGTGGAACTGAAGGCCGGCGCTGCGAATGCCACCACCAGGGTCGCGATCAACGCCACCAGCAATCCGTGTTGGAACCGCCGGTGATGCCGTCGGTGATGGGCAACGAGCCACTGATCATACTCATCGCTATTCGCGATTTTCTGCACCAGCGCTTTTTCCGCAACACCAAACCGACGGAACAAACTGCCGAGCCGACGAAATTCCGCTTCGACGCGGATCTCCCGGACAACGTTGGAGGGATAGAGCCAAATGAACACCGGCCACCCGCAGACCGCCGTGGCGAACTTTTTCTTGTCCGCCAAAATGGTCTCCAGGATCCCCCGCCGCTCGCACATCTGCAGAAGGTACCACAGGGGCACCAAAAGCAGCGTGCGCAGGTAGAGCGTGAAGATCCAGGTAAAGATAGAGACGATCTTCTTCCACAGGTCGATAACCTGGAACTTCTCCCAGTCCTGCTCAGGGCCATATCCACTCAAGCGTCTCCACTTTGTGAACTCGCGCAACTCACGGCCGAAATCATCCTCCGTAAACCTGCCGTGTACTCTGTTGGCCACGATATTCTGCTGAAGTGCTTCAAAAGGTGAATTCGGACCATAGCCTTCCAGGGCTATGATACGATTATTCGG
Organism: Patescibacteria group bacterium; assembly: GCA_004297805.1. Taxonomy (GTDB): domain Bacteria; phylum Patescibacteriota; class Minisyncoccia; order Moranbacterales; family SCTJ01; genus SCTJ01. Next base: position 5,835 of record SCTJ01000045.1, read on the forward strand.
GTATTGCTGCCGGAGGCGCTCTCGCTCCGTTTCGATCTCGCGGTAATGCTGGAAATAGTCCTTGGGACCGTAGTCCTCCCCTTTCTGGTTCGCCTCTTTGTTAATACGATTGTAGCAGACCGCGAGTTGCTGCCTGGCTGCCCGGTCCATTTCAGGATCGAGGGGCTTACTTTCCCATTGCCAGTTGGACCAAGCGAGATGATTCACCCCAATGAGCGCCACGAGCACCCAGAGGATGCCCCAAGCTAGCTTGAAACTGTGTGCCTGTCGTCCAATCCACTGCTCGCACTGCTTCCAACGCTCCATGGCATCCTCCTTTCCGCCCGTAGGCAAGTTTGTGTGCCTTTTATCGGTCAGTTTGGTTGAACTTAGCTTGCTGTCAAAATGTCAAAGACCAGCCCCTTGTTGTAACGGGAAAGAGGAGTTTTGTCAAGAAAAAAACCGGTCAGCCAACTACTTATTCAGCTTGACCAACCGCCTTGTATTTGCTGTAAACGGTTCGCTGGTCGTTAACGGAACGCACTGCTTCGCCCGCAAGACGGAAAGGAAAAGACCGTGAAGGTCAAAGCCTAAGGAAACAGAGGAAACGGGGGGTTTCCGGGAGTCGTCCTGGCGGCCCTTTTTTCAATTTTCTAATCTCTCCCAAGCCGCTTCATTGAAATCATTCAGCGATTCTAAAACTTCATCCGCGATGCCCAATTTTCTACTACCCCGCAAAGTTTCGTCCGGTACGCAGACGCACTTTATGCGCGCCGCTTTGGCCGCCAAGAGGCCATTAAATGAATCTTCAAATGCTAGACAATTTTGCACTGGCACATCCAATACCTTAGCCACCGTCAGATAAACCCCGGGGTGTGGTTTGCCATGTTCTTCGAATTCGGCCGAATACAGCTCGTCAAAATAGTCGGCAATGTCCATCTTTTCGATTACGGCCTTTATCAAGCGCAGTTGCGAAGAAGATGCTAGGGCCATTTTTACTTTTTTGTTTTTTACGAAATCCAAAATATATTTCGCACCCGGCCGAGCCTCTCCCCTTTCCCGCACTAAGCGCAGCACGTTTTGCATGATATCCTCCTCAACTTCTTTTTTGGAGACGTTCAATTCAGGGAACGTCACGCACCAGTGATCAATCACTTGGTCGACCCGCAAGCCAATAGTTTGGTTGCAGAGTTCATCAGTTAATTGAAGTCCCACTTTGGCAAAAGCAGCCTTTTCTGCCTCCCCCCAAAGCGGCTCAGAATCAATCAATAGGCCATCCATGTCAAAAATCACTGCTTGAATCATAGATTTATTTCTTTCTTAGCACATAAGTTATATTCACCGTCTGATCTTCGCCTTGTAAATAGCAATCAATGATTTTGTCCGCCACCTCATAGTCAATGACTTCTGCGCTATTTTCTGCGTGCACATGTACTACTTCACCTTTTGACAATGGCATCCCACCCAGCATTTCAGAGGTCTTCTGTTCTCCCCCGTCTTCAAAGATAACTTTGGTGTTTTTCTTGATCATAAATTTTTTCTAACTTAATAGACAAATGGTATCAATTTGTAATGCGTTTTTTGTGTGAATGCTTTCCATTCCTGCTCATGCGCGACCAGCATTATTTTTTCTTCCTTTTCTATTTGCCTGAAGATGATAACTGTGACAATCAAGACAATTAAAATAAAATAACTGCTTAGCGCCAACTCGAAACCAAAAAATCCCAGGAGCGTTCCAAGATAGGAGGGATGCCTAACAAGGCGATAGACACCACTAGTCGTCACGCTTTCCGGCGCTCCCGCCGCGGTGGCCGGCACATAATTTTTTCTCAAAGTAATTCGCGCTACGCTAGCAAAAGCGGCTCCAGCTAAACCCAAGCCCAATCCAAAATAGTTTATCCACAACGGTATTTGAAACTTAAGCGGGTCATGGTCGGACAATTGGACAACAACCAACAATACAATGAACAACTCGCCAACGAAAAGCGGGAGACTGACTTTGTTTTTGGCCGCGCGCCTGAGCACACTCGAGCGCAGTCGAATGGCGTAGAAAATGATGACTGCTACAATTAATATGTATCTGATGACTACCATATCTTTTCTATTTAGGCTGATTTCCAAAATTTAGCCACCCACCATTTTTTGACGAACGACAGTGAGAGAGTGGAAAGCACATATCCCCCAACTGGCACCACCGCCTTGAGCCACACAGATGATTCCCTGATTAGCATGAGCCACAACACCGCGATCAAATAAGTGGCGACTGCAATAAACAACCGACGCGTCCAGCTGGTTTCCCAACCTTTGTCCGCTTCCACTCTTATGTTCCGCCCTTTGATGGCTTCGATTTCTTTTTCGATTTCCATAAATTATATTTCTTTATAAATCCGCCGGATCTGATTCGTCCGGCAAAAACTCTGTTGGCAATCCCAATTTTTGAAAATATTCCACCATCGCCAGACACGCAAATTTTTCGGTAGAATAATGGGTGCCGCCCAACACGTTAATTCTGTGTTCCTGCGCCAATCGATGAAAATCCACCGAAGGCTGGTAGGCTTCGACTTGCCTGGTCACTCCGGTTACATAGGTATTAATTCCCAGAGAGTGTAACTCTGTGATAATTTCTGGCATATTGCCTCCGCCCGCCACCACCGCTACTCGCCCGTCTTTTATGGTTGAATCTCCATAGAGATGCGCCTTTACTGCGTGTCCCAATACTGACTCACACTTCTTGGCTAATTCGTCAATGGTGGTCAATGAGATTCGACCGATCACGCCCACCTTCACCCCAAAATAATCACAAAATTCCGATTCTTGGGAAACACCTAGTGCCTTGGCTAAATTAACCGAGGTGCCGTATGGTCCGTTTTTGTCCAGGGGCACATGCAAAGTATAAAGCGAGACGTGATTATCCTTGAGCTGTTGCAACCTTTGGCTGGTGATATCTTTGAACGGATAGCCAGCCAGCTTGATGTCCCAGATGCGCGGATGATGCGTGAAAAGCAAAACGTTTTGCTCCCCGGAATCTAATATTTTGGAAAGGACTGCTTCCGAAGGAAAAACGGCTGTAAAAACTTTTTCAATCTGTGTTGAATTATCCAAAACCAGTCCCATGTATTTTTGCAAAAATTCGGGATGAATAAAGTCGCCCAAATCAATCCCCTCCCAATCATCCTTCCTTTGGGATATTTGGAAATCAGCATCTAGTTTTGTGTATAATTCTTTGGCCTGCATATCATTTGTTAATTGCTATTTCCACTCCACAATCTCCCCGACTTCAATTTCAATCGCATCGGCCCGGCGCAGATTGCGAATTTGCTTGTGACTCAGCAAAGGATAGTGTTTCACCTCCGCCAAATATTCGGGAATATAATAGATGTCGTTTTTACTGGTCATCCAACCCAGCTTGTCGAATCTTTTCAAGTTCACTGGCAGAGAATAACTGCGCAAATTTTTGCGGCCCTGTTTGTCAAAATATTCATGAAAGTAGCTGATGGCCAATTCGTGAATGGAGCTGTAGATTGGTTCGCGATAACGCAGCACGGAATGATTGGTTTTGGAAATGGCCCCCCATTTCCCATATCTTTTGAACAAGGTCACCACGTGATCAAAATCATGCTTGTTGGCCATGAGGTCCATGACCAAGGGTGGCTCGCCCTGGAGCCGCAAGGCCAGGGCCGCCAAAATCGCTCCTTCCGTGCAATGGCAAAATTTCTTTTCCAATACCGACATGGGTGACAGGAAAGAATCGCCGTCCTCTTCCCGATTGTTCGGCAGCTGGTTCAAAAAATCCTGAATCTTGCCCGGGGTATTCAAGGCTTTCAAAATTTTGAGTTCTTTTTTTCCAAGGTCAAACATATTTTCTATCTTTAGCTTTTCTTTCTCATTTTTGGCTTGAGCCAACGAAACGTACCAATAATGATCGCCACCGTAACAGCTATCAGCAAAGTGAAAATGACTGGATGACTATAAATGAGAGCCAGGCTGGAGTAGACCGCCAGCAAAGCAAATGGCAACTCAGACAGAAAAGTGGCCAGAACATATTTTCCAAATGGATAACGAATAATGCCCAGCGTATAACCAGTCACCTCAGCTGGCAGCGCCAGACGAAAAGCCACAATCCACCAGAAGCTATCGCTCCGTGATAGTTGACGTTGGTAGTAGTCCGCTTCTTTCGGCGAGATGAAATAGCACATTACAGTGCTCCCGGCCAAGGCTCCAATAAAATAAGTTCCGATGCCACCCAGCATCCAACCAACGAGCAAGAACATAATAGTCGACCAATCACCAAAAACCACCACCGCCACCGGCACCAATGGCACACTGGAAAAAAGCGACAGCAGAGAAGAAATGCCGGCCAAGCCCACAAAAAGCAAACTGCCTAGCACCGGATGAGTCTCCAAAAAAGAAGCAATGGTCGCCACGTATTGATAGAAAACTTGTTGGAAAGCTACTGAAAGCCAAATAATGAATATCAAAAAAACACAGGCTAGAAAAATAATCAGGCGCTTGCGCATGGTTTCGTCCAACCAGGGTTTTCGCTTTTTTTCCGATATTTCTTTATCCATCTAAACACATCTTACAGCTTGGTACATCGGCCGTCCAGACGTTATTTTCCCCCGAAAATGAAACCGCCCCCACGTGCCAAACTGCACACGTAGGGGCGGGGGGTCTGGAAACGACCGGTTCAGTCGCTCCAGATGAGACTGCGGATCCTGGCAGTGTCGCCCGGGGTCAGGCGAGCATCCTCGGCGTCTCCCAGGAAGTCGTGCTTCCGGTGGTCCATCTCTTCGCCCTCGCCATCGTAGTAGGCCTTGAGGAACCTCTCCGCGACTGTCATGAACTGCTCGTCGTCGAGCCGCAGGAACGGCTCGAGCCCCGTCAGCGGCTCGCCCATGACCTGCATGGCGAACGGCTCGGCCTCGATCCGCGGGATGCCTGCGAACGCGACCTCGACCAGCAGTCGTAGCCGCACGTTCTCGTCGGTGCCACCGCCCATCGCGAGATTGGGCGGGAACAACCCCAACAGGAATTGCCCCACGATCCCGACCATTTCTGACGGCTTCGCCATACTGCACCTCTTTCTGTGGGTGGGTTGTGTGTTGGATTGTCGCAGTTGCAGACAGCTTATATTGACCCGACCTCGAGAGCCTGTCAATGTCGGACTCGCTTCGTCAGTTTCTATCTTATTGATTCATAACCGCCGACTAGCCCGTCTTTGGACAAAACAATTTGCCAAAGTTGGTTTCGCCTAGACCTGAAGGATGCGGCGGATACGAGCAGATAATATTTCCACATGCGATAAAATCGGTCACCATATTTCGGTTTTAACTTTTCCCAATTCTCATCAAAATTTTTGAACCAGCTTAATAATGTTTTGTCATAATCTGCACCAAAACTATGCCAGTCCTCCATGACAAATAATTTTTCGATGGCGGATGTTATTTGCTTAGCAGAAGGCACTCTACCATTGGGAAAAATATATTTCTCAATCCAAGGATCCGCAGTTTTGGCGGAATAATTGATACCAATAGTGTGCAAAAGGAAAAGGCCATCGTCCTTGAGATGGTCACTGACAATTTTCATGTAGGTCTTGTAGTTCTTGTGTCCCACATGCTCAAACATTCCCAGCGAAACAATGTGGTCAAACTTTCCTTCAATGTCCCGGTAGTCTTTGAAATGAAGCTCAACAGGAAGGCCCTTGCAAAGTTCATCTCCCCAAGAGATCTGCTCTTTGGAGACAGTCACACCCACGACGCTCACGCCATATTTTTCTGCGGCAAATTTGGCGAAACTTCCCCAGCCACAGCCTATATCCAGAATGCGTTGACCAGCTTTTAGATTTAATTTTCGGCAAACCAAATCAAGCTTGGCCTCTTGTGCTTCGTCGAGATTGCTAGCATTCTTCCAATAACCGCATGTGTAAACCTTTTTCTTGTCCAGCATTTTTTCATAAAGATCGTTCCCGATATCATAGTGCTTCTCAGCTACTTCAAAGGCCTTTGATTTTCTCTGTTTGTTCACAATAACCTCGCCTATTGCCCAGAGCATCGTTTTCCAGTCCCCCAAAATTTTTTCGTCCAGTCTGGACCTCAGGATATGATCAAAAAATTCGTCTAGTTTTTCAGCCTCCCACCAGCCATCCACATAGGCCTCCCCGAGCCCCAAAGAGCCCTCGGTAAGTGCCCGATTGTAGAATCGCTCATCATGCACCTTGATATCCCACGGTCGCGTCCCGTTGATTTTGACATCTGCCAAATCGAGGATTTTTTGTGCCAATAGCTTGGCTTTTGCTGTGTTCATATCATTAATTTGAAATAATATGACCATCCTAGCGCATATCCAGATAAAATCAAGCTGAATAGTTTTTTGGTATTTTCAGTGAGGGCTGGGCGATTAGTTACCTTTTTCGAGCGCTGATTGCCGATTTTCTAATGAAAATTTCTAACCTAATTTTACTCATTCGCATTTGTTACGACCGACCAAAAACCTTTGCTGACACAAAATTAGCCGCATAGTAGCCTCCAATAAAAGCAACTGTATGCACCGTTCCGAAGGCCAAACCAGTTCCAAATAGTCCCATCCCTAAAAAATTCAAACCCGCCAAAGCAATCCCGAAGGGATAATAATCGAATATGGACGGCAGGATATTGTAATAAGCTCCCCCACAGCGATGCAACAACGACACCTGCAACCGCTACTTTTGAAAATTCGTGTTTACTCAAATTGATAACGGAGAGAAATAAGATTGAAAATACAAAATACATAGTCATTTTCGCCCAAAAATATGGCAGCGTCTCCATTGGGCTAGAAAAGAATAAATGCGAAAAATAATCAATAACCATCACGCCAATAATAGCGATGATTAGGGCCTTAGTGATTATTTTCAAATGATTA
>SCTJ01000046.1 GCA_004297805.1 Patescibacteria group bacterium
GGTGGACTGACAATCGTGCGCGAAGCGGTGCAGCGTTTGCCGCGCTATTCCACAGTGTATCTTGGAGACAACGCTCGAGCGCCCTATGGCAGTCGGACCCAAGCGGAAATTTTTCAATTCACTCTGGAAGGAGTGGAGTTTTTGTTTGCTCAGGGATCAGAATTGGTAATCGTGGCTTGCAATACTTCGTCGAGTTCGGCGCTCAGGCGCATTCAACAGGAAATTTTACCGAAGAAATATCCAACCAAGCGAGTGTTGGGAGTGATTACGCCAACAATTGAGAACTTAAAATCGTTTACGGAAACTGAGTCAGTCGGTATCTTGGCGACCGCAGCCACGGTTGATTCCGGGGCCTATATCCGGGAAGCACAAAAGTATTGGCCCAATATCACGATTGCCCAACAGGCGTGTCCGTTGCTGGTGCCCTTGATTGAACAGGGAGCAGCTTCAGAAAAGATTGAGCAAGCTGCCAAAGAATATCTGGATGAACTTCTGCGTAATTCTCCTAAAGTGGATGCCATTTTGCTGGGTTGCACGCATTATGCGCTCATCGAGGAATCCATACGTAAATTGGTTCCAGTGGGCATTCGAGTGATTTCCCAAGGCACAATTGTGGCGGAACAACTGGCGGATTATCTGAGGCGCCATCCTGAGATGGTGCGGCGCTTGGACCAGAGAGGCGAACACAAATTCTACACGACTGGTGACCAGCATGAGGTAGAGCGTCTGGCCAGGATATTTTATGGCAAAGACATATTCGTGCAGCACGTCGCACTATAAGTTTAGCCCCAAGACCAGTCAAATGCTATACTAATGTATATACTTCGTGAGACTTGTGGATGAGGTGGCCCGCGCAGGCTGTTGGAGTGTGGATCCGGTTATCCACAGTTGTCTGCGTGGGGCTGGCTATCGTTGCGGTCCAGGTGTGATATAATTACAAAATATGGCAGACTCATCTCAACCAGGAAAATTGGCGCTGGCTATCATCGCCTCGGTGATTCTTTTTATCGCGCTCCTGGCGGGGAGCGTCTGGTTGGCAGTATTCATGATATTCTTGTTGTTTTATTCGCTCAGAGATAAATTCACATTTTTTAATCAAATTAAATCAAACGGTATGCCAAATCCAATGGAAGTGAATGTCGATCGTCTCTCAGAAAAAATCGGCGGAGCCGGCAAATTGGTGAAGTGGGTAGTGTTAGCGTTGGCTGGCATTTGGCTATTCTCAAGTTTGATTGTGGTCATTGATGCTGGAGAAACGGGAGTCTATTCATTGTTTGGCAAGGTGAAAGATGAAGAGCTGCGCTCCGGATTTCATTTGGTGAACCCATTGGCTAAAATTACCCATATGACGATTCGCACCGAACAATACACCATGAGTATTGCGCCAACGGAGGGCCAGAAGAAAGGGGATGACTCAATTAGTTCGCTGACTAAAGAGGGTCTGGATGTGAACATCGATTTTACTGCTCTCTACCGCCTAGAGGAAAACAAGGCTTCAGATATCTATCGCGAGGTGGGGGTGGGTTATGTGGATAAAATTATCCGTCCGGAAATTCGAGGAGTAATTCGGGACGTAGTGTCACAATACGAAGCCAAGGAGCTTTATTCCGACAAGCGACAAGAAGCTTCAGCCAGGATGTTTTCCGTGCTCAAGGAGCGGCTGGAATCACGCGGGATCGTGGTTGAAGAGGCAGTTATCCGCAATGTGCAACTGCCGGCCAGTTTGACCAAGGCTATTCAAGAGAAGCTAGCATCCGAGCAGGAGGCACAGCGTTATGACTTCGTGTTGGACAAGGAAAAAAAGGAAGCTGAACGCAAGCGTATTGAAGCTGGGGGCCAGCGTGATGCCCAGAAGATTATTACTGAAAGCCTCGATCAAAATTATTTGAATTACCTGTACATCAAGGAGCTCAAAGATCGGCAGGGGACAATTTATGTGCCGATCAATCCGGCTACTGGGATGCCGGTGTTCAAGGGTATTCAGTAGGTTGAATAGTGGGGTTCAAGGCGTTGGAATATAAGTTTATAAGAATAAAAAAGATGAATCAGCAGGGAAATGGCCAGATGAACGGAGGAATTTCTTTTACCGACAATGGCCCGGCCGTGCCAGTGGCGCCACCAGTTGCTTCAACTTCGCCTTTTCAGGCACCGCCCGCTCCGGTTAACAGTGCGCCTACTCCAGTGACACCTGATCAAAAGAATAACCGCACGGTTATTGTGGTGGTGGTTGTGGCGGTGATTGTTTTTGTTTTAGTGGTGCTGGGAATTTTGGCCTCAATTGTGCTGGTTAGTCTTAGTAGTGCCAAAAATAAGGCGCAGGATGCAGCGGTCAAGGCGACTATTTCTGCCACGATGACGGGGGCAATTGTGTATCAGGACAGCAACGGTACTTTGCAGGGATTTAAACCAGAGTTTGGCATGCAGTTTAAAGAATGCACCGGCACTCCAGTTGTCAACGTGTCGCCCAACAAAAAAGAGATGGCTATCCTGGTGAAGTCGTGCGCCGAGCAGGGAAAATATTTTTGTGATGATTTCAATGGTGAAATAGTGGAGGTTGACGAGGCGATGGCCCAAAGCGGCGTCTATAATTGCGGAGTAGACAGTGGTCAATCTTCAGATCAGGCAACTGTAGATAACGCTTTTCAGGATGAACAGCTCGGATACTCGATTCGATATCCCAGTGATTGGATAATGGAAAATAAAGAATCTGCGGTCTACTTTAGCCCTGATACCGAGACCCCCGATGCTATAGTGGTTATCGATGGAGCTAAAAATGATAAGCTTATCGCTCAGGATCAGGTCAAGCCTCTTTTGAACAAGTTCGGTAAAATACTAGCAGCAAAGGATGGGAAGATTTATGACGAAAAAGAATTTATCTATAAGTTTGAAGACGGGACAACTACCGTTGGTAGGCATTTAAAGGTGGAATATACTGACAACGGAGTTAGAGTGAAAACTTGGGCTATTGCTGTGCCAAATGGCAGTAAAGTAATCTTGTTTAATTATACTGCCGCAGTTGATCATTATGACTCTAATTATCAGTCAGTGCTTGCAATGCTGGATTCCTGGAAGATAGACAAGTAGTCTGACTTGAGATAAAAAATAATCCGCCTCTTCGGCGGGTTGTTTTTCTGTGGGTGTCTCTTAATGGATACGGACTGGCTGTGCCGTGTGATTATGAGCGACAAAATAGTTTGCGTCCCCGTAAAATTATGCTATCGCAGAATCACGGGGCGCTCTAAAAACTAGCTTCTCGTTCTTTGCGGCTTGCCATTTGATTATGGCTGTGCCGCGTGAACTCGAAGAGTTTTTACGCGGTGCCCTCGGCAGGAATCGGACCTACGGCCTTCTGGACCGGAACCAGACGCTCTATCCACTGAGCTACGAGGGCGCTTGATTTTTCTTAATTGCTAAATAATTTTTTATCTGTTTTATGATAAATCTATGCCCAGCTCCACTTTTGAGATATTTTTCTCTACCTAGCGCATCTTTTTTGTCTAGATATAACTCGGCATATATCAATTTCAAGCTGCTTTTTTTGCTTGTATAGGGACTACGTTTCGCTTGATGATCTCTAAGCCTTTGCTGAAGGTTTGTTGTAAATCCGATATACCACGTTTTGTCTAGTTGATCTTCCAGGATATAAACAACGTAATACATAAGTCCGTTTATGCCCCGTAAAATCCGCTAAGGCGGACCACGGGGCGCTCTAAAAACTAGCTTCTCGTTCTTTGCGGCTTGCCATTTGATTATGGCCGTGCCGCGTGAACTCGAAGAGTTTTTACGCGGTGCGCTTGGCAGGAATCGGACCTGCGACCTTCTGGACCGCAACCAGACGCTCTATCCACTGAGCTACAAGCGCATTTTTCTTATAATTTCAACAGGTGACCAACCACGTCAATCATTTTTCTTTCTTGCTCTATTTCAGGTACGAACTGCATGAGAGTATCGCGCACAGCCACCGGATTAGCTTCGCCCAATGGGATTTGCACGTGGAGAGAAAAGCGATCTTTAAGCTCGAGGCTCAGTATTTTCTCATGAGGTGGGTGATAGAAAATCCAAAATGATTTGATTTGTTCAAATGGATAGATTTCATTACCGGCTACCACACCATCTTCGGTGACCAAAAACTCCAATACTTGTGGCTCTCGTTGCAGTTGCAGGAAGCCAACAATCCCTGCCAAGACGAAAGTGATGGCCATGATCGGAGCATTGATAACAATTGCCCAGATAATGATACCACCCAGGAGTAGGGAAGCTATCAAATACCAGCGTCGACTTCTTTCGTGTTTTTCAAATTCGTGGGCTTCCCAATACAAATGAATCCCGTCAAACTGCTCCTCGAGCAGCATGTCATGCGGGGATTCTAGCAGAGCCTCGTCGGTGCCATTTTCAAGCTCTAGTTGCTGGTCGAGTTTAGCCCGGTTCAATTCAATAGTGTTTTTCCGCATGTCCATAGTGTTTTGTGGTCGTAATTTTGCGGCGGAAGCGAGAGGATTCGAACCTCTGAGACCCTTGCAGGCCTAACGGTTTTCAAGACCGCCGCATTCGACCACTCTGCCACGCTTCCTAGTCATATTTAGTTTTTGCCGCCTATGGCGGCACCCCGCCAAAGGCGGTGGCAAGACTGTTCCTTTAAACCGCTCAGGCACCCCTCCGCTTTTCTACGGGGCAAGCCGCCGCATTATATATAAATTGAGTGACCCCTGCCTGCCGGCAGGCAGGACTCTGCCACGCTTCCTCGAGCAATTTTTAAATGCCTTTAGAGTCTACCAGCTCTCTTTTGAAATATCAAGGTGGCGGTATTCTGAAATAGGCGGAGATGTGATATAATGTAAAGGCAATTTTATTGTCTAACGAAGTGAGTGAAACGAAAACTGGTTTTCGTTTACGAGCGAGTGACGACAACACAGCGGTAAATACTCCGCGGCTTGCCGCGGGACCCGAAGGGTTCGAGGGCTCTTGCCCTGGGGTAAATACCGATTTATAACTCAGGCATATTTTCCATGCCAAGTAGAACAAAAATAAACACAGGAATAAATACAGATATGCATGCAACTACAATTCATTTGAAGCCTCAGGGCAATAGTGCGAATCAGGGTCATCCTGATTCAACGGAACCTTCAGTACAAGCGCCAGTGTCCGAACGGAAACCCAAGGTAGCTATTGTCAGTCTTACTTCGTGCGAAGGGTGCCAGTTTGTGCTGCTGGACCTGGGTGAGAAATTTTTGAATTTAGTTAATCAGATCGAAATGGTTGACTTCCGTTTGCTGGAGGATCTGGAAGATCCTGGCGAAGCCTTGGACCTGGCTATCGTGGAAGGCAATCCAGTCACGAGCGAAAACATGAAGACTCTTTTGAGTTTACGCGAACGTGCCAAGCTGCTCGCGGTCTTGGGCAATTGCGCGGCTATGGGCGGTATCCCAGAGATCAAGAATTACCATGAAGGACCGAACACAATTAAAAGAGTTTACAAATATATCCAGGGCATTGAAAATCCGGAGGTTCGCGAAGTAGATAATTTTGTGAAAGTAGATTTTACCTTTCCTGGCTGCCCAGTGACTGGCGAAGAAGTTCTGAAATATCTGCCAGAGTTGATTGCCGGTCGAATCCCGGAGATTCCGGATAAGCCGGTGTGTGTTGAGTGTCTCAGAAAAGGCAACAAGTGTCTGTTTTTGGAGAAAAAGCCTTGTTTTGGTCCAATGATTCTCGGCGGGTGCGATGCAGTTTGTCCGACAGCGCGCATGATGTGCCAAGGCTGCAGAGGGCTGCGCAAGACTGGAAACACCAAGGCCATGCGGGCCACGCTCAAAACCATGATGACCGATCAAGAATTTGAGGATACGACAGAAATTTATGGGCTGAGGGACGATATTGAAGCGCGGGAACAGCCGGGTAATTAGTTACTGGTTTTTATGAACATCAAAATCAATCACATCGCGAAAATGGAGGGGCATGCGGGTTTCATGATGAGTGTGCTGCATGGTGATGTGCAGTCGGCCAAGATTGAAGTGCAAGAAGGCATCCGCCTGATTGAAGGCATCCTCATCGGACGTCATTTCAAGGATGTGCCGGTCATTGCCCAACGAATTTGCGGCATTTGTCCGGTAGTGCACAATCTAACTGCCATTAAAGCCGTGGAAAACGCTTTTGGTATAATTGAAACTCAAGAAACTGAAGCTTTGCGAAAACTTTTGGAGTGGGCACAGTTTATTCATTCGCATGCGTTGCATCTGTTCTTTTTGTCACTGGCAGACTTTTTGGACATCGAAAATGATCTGCAGCTGGTGAGCGAATATCCCAAACAAGCCAAGCAGGCCATTCAATTGCGCGAATTCGGCATGCTGATTGTCAGAACAGTGGGCGGGCGAGTGGTGCATCCGCTGACCAATGAGGCGGGTGGGTTCAAAAAAGTTCCAACTGTTGAGGAGCTGCAAGAAATGATTCAGATGGGGGAAAAAGCTTTGCCGGTGGCGCTGGAATTGGGCGCTTTCTTCCGTGGAGTGCGGGTGCCCGATTTTACACGGGCGACGGAATATGTGTGCCTTGAAAAGAACGGGGAATATGCCATCTATGATGGTGATTTGGTTTCGAATAAGGGTCTGCGCATTCCGGTGAGTAAGTTTGAAGCTAACTTTCATGAATTGCACCGTCCCAAAGAGATGATTAAAAGGGTGGAATCAGACCTCAAGACTAGCTACAATATCGGAGCTATCGCTCGGGTGAACATCCAGCGGGATAAGCTCAATACTGAGGCGGAGAAATATCTTGGCACCTTTGGCTTTCAATTTCCAGACTATAACCCTTTTCACAATATCTATTACCAAATGGTGGAGGTAATTCAGGCCATCGAGGATTCGTTGAAAATTTTGAAAAACTTGGGACACCTAGATTTGCAAAATGCTTTGTCGCAGCCATTTGAGGTGAAAGAGGGGATTGGGGTGGCAGCGGTTGAAGCGCCCCGCGGAACACTTTTCTATCATCTGGATATCGATGCAAGGGGTTACGTGAAAAATGCCAATATCATAACCCCGACAGCTCAGTCTTTGTCGAATATGGAAGACGACGTGAAAGCTTATCTGCCGCGGGTGTTGGAACTGCCGCCGCATGAACGAGAGAAGAAGTTGCGGGCACTCATTCGGGCCTATGATCCGTGCATTTCTTGCGCGGTCCATTAATTCGCAAAACGCGTAGCGCCTAACGCATAACGAATTTTTTCGTTCTACGTTCTACGTTTCACGCTCTACGTTCGCTTGCACGATTTCTTGCTAGCCAAAGAAATAGTCGACGCCGTTCTTAAAGAAGTTAATGAACGCAGCCTTAAAGGTGTCAAAGAGGTCCATGTGTCAGTGGGCAGTGTGTCATTGGCACATGATGGATTTCCAGAACATGTCGAAGATGTGAGCCTGGAGAATCTGACTTTTTCCTTGGAGGCGATTGCTAATCAGACCGCGCTTAAAGGCACCAAGTTTACTGTGGATAAGTCACCAGGCCACCATTGGAGCATCGAGAAACTTGTTGTATAATAAACTCATAAATCAATACCAACACCGCTTGGTTTTTTGAAGCAGAGGGGGCTTCAGATCGAATGA
>SCTJ01000140.1 GCA_004297805.1 Patescibacteria group bacterium
TTATTTTTCAAAACATATTGCCACGCATGAGCGTATTTCCAACAGCCGAAAACGAAAAAATGAACGCGGGCTGTGGCAACGTCGCTTTTGGGAACATTTAATTCGGGACGATGAAGATTACCAGCATCATTTCGATTATATTCATTACAATCCTGTTAAACATGGGTATGTTCAGCAAGCAATGGATTGGCCTTATTCTTCATTTCATCTTTGGGTTAAACGAAAGGTTTACCCTGAACATTGGGCGGCTAATCTTAATATGGAGTTGGGGTAAATGCTGGGTTACGTTATCTCGCTACGCTCAATAAGCTAACCCAGCCTACGCGCTACCAATTACCTGAAAAAATCCCCACAATCACACGAGGTGGTTAATGGTGGGCAAAAAAGCGTGCCCACCCTACCTGGCTGGTTTTCAAATTTGCTGTTTATTTTTAAACAATGGCAGCTTCAACAGGGTGAACAACAAAATATTTTCTGGCTAAGAGCAGCTTTGTTGCTGGCACTCTATATAGGCTGGCGTATTTACTCGGCAAGACGGCAGTTAATCCGCGAAATCAAGACACCTAATATCAGTGCTGAAACACTTGCCGGTCAAGGTTTAGATTCTGAATTTTATCTGATCGAACAACAATTCCAGGAAACTCAATATGCCAGAGCCAAAAACGAAAGCATCCAGCAATGGGTGAAACGGTTGCGAATACCGGAATTAAACGTGCTGTATAAACTTCATTATCAACTTCGCTTTGACACTATTGGCCTTACGCCTGAAAGCCGAAAACAGCTACAGCAACAAGTCAGTCGTTGGTTAAAAAACAACAGTCTATCTTAAAAAAAATTAAAAAACACTGTCATACAAAAAGTCGTATGCAACAATGCTTTTCCTAATCTGTTGTTAGCCTGCCTTTTTCCTGACAATTCTAAAAAAGCCTAAATGAAGTACCGAAACACGAAGCGCATTGTTCGTAGAGAAAAGCTCTAAATCCCCTGTCTTTTGTTTAGTCAGCTTACGTCATTACTCAATTCACAAGAGGCTCAAGTAAGTTTGCAGGAGGCTAAAATGAATTTACAAGCGGCTAAAATAAGTGGTATAAATAAAACACTATTTTTAATCAGGAAATTTCATCATGTCTGTCAAAATTAGATTTGTGTGTGTTGCTTTGTTTGGTGTGGTACCGCTAGCTCGTAGAGCGGAATAGCGATAAGGTGCGCTAGTTTATAGGGTGCTTGAGGTACGAAGTGCATCAATTAAGCTTGCTATTGCGTATTCTACACAAGATAAGATATTACTATGCGCGTTAAATACACTCTACGCGCAGGACTGCTGAGTAGGTACAATAATTTTTCCACTGTTTAAGTTTTTACATAGAGGTTTTTTCATCATGAGTACTAGGATATTATCATTAATTTTTTTATGGCTTATCTTCTTTTCTTCTTCCGTTATGAGTCAAGAATGTTCGGCGACACACTCAGTTAACGCTGGTGACGAAGTCACCGTACATGCAATATTGCTTACAACGGATCCAAATGAAAACGGGGAGGGTGAGCCGCTCACTTTGACTAGTCTGTGGGGAGGATTTTCGGCAACATTTTCCGAATACAAAGTACCGCACTCATACAAATTCAAAGTAAATAGTGCTGGGACTATGACCGTTTTGGGAACAATAGCCGGATTCGAAGCTGATGAGAGCTGTGATATCGACCTGGAGGTAAACGCAACACATTATTTTACAGATGCACAAAAGGATATTCTTACAAGTGTAACGCTCGGTCTTGGAACAACCTCTACATTGGCATGGACAGTCTCAGAAGCATGTGCGTTTGGAATTATTACAGCTCCCCTTTGTGCAGGACCTAATGGATTGATAGGTGCTCTTACTGGCACGGCTGCTAGTTTGGGTGTTGCTCTTCTTGCCAAAGATCCGCCTGATTCCAATTATACCGTCATCCCGGTTCTAGTACCGCCAACATTTCCGCCAGTGGTTGCAGGAAATAATCTGACACAAGCGGATGCTGCTGCCATGAATGCCTTGTTGAATAATGAGGCTAATATTGTCGGTGTGCTTCGTGCAATTATTACCTCTATAAATCGCTCGTCTACCGCTGCGTCGGTAGGGGATACATACTGGGAACAAAAACAAATTGCTGCAATTAATAGCTTTTTAATTCAATTGGGAGGACTGTTGACAAAAGAGGCTGACATGCGTGAAGCGTTAGTGGCATTACTGGCATCCGAAAACGCCCCTATCGTCACTATTACACCGCAACAAGTGCTGAGTTTCGAACAGGCTCTTGCATATTATGGTTGGTCGCAGGATGCTCTCAACTATCTGCATCAGCTTGGAGTTAGCAATGCTGATATTGAAGACATGAGAGCAGTGATTTTTACTCAAGATATTAATAAGGTCGCAGGAAATGTACCAACCGCGTTCGCTAATCCAGCACTGATTAAAACTTTCAGACAAGCTGGACATGCTTTATCGTCTTTCACGCCTTTCGCGGGTGTACCAAATGCTTCAAATTGCCATGGAGTAAGCATTAGTGCACTAACAGATCAATTCGGCAGTATCAAAAATGCTGCTACTGCTTTGGGATTTGGAAGTGTCCAAAATCTTCAATCCGCTGTTACTGCGTTTTGCAAAAACTAGTTGATTTTATAGAAAGAAGTTTACTGTTGGCATTGCTGTGCCTCAAGGTATCTTAAATCAGTTCTGGGACTAATTACCCACAGTAGGTTATCTTGAGGTGCAACTGACAATGAACAGTTACGATGTGACAGGAGAGGTACACAATGCGCCTGTTTTGGTTGATTTTCCCGATAACTCTGTTATTGATAAGTTTTTATCTATTTTTTACAGGGGAGATATACCTTTCAAGGTATATCATGGTGGTGCTTTGCATGACAGGATATGTACGAAACCTGATTCTTTTATGGAGGCAGGGACATGCTATGCAGATATATGTATTAGTAATTTTTACTTTTGTTGCTACCGCCGTCGTGTTGATTGTAATTATGCTGCTTTAAATTCGTAAGTCGTAAGGCGTGATAGCCAGGTAGAGTGGGTACACTTATAATTCGCAGGGTTTGATTGAAACGGCAGACGGGCCGCGCACCGATGTCAATGATGTCACAAGTTATCAATATTACGGAAATGGCAGGCTTTCCCGTGTTGCCAATGCGTTAGGCCAGGTTTTGGAAATGTCGGAGTACGACCCTCATGGCCGGCCCGTTACACTGAAAGACCAAAATGGGCGGGTGACTACGCTGGGTTATGATTTAAGAGGCAGGCTGATTAGTCAAAACGTCGGTGGAGAAATCACTACGCACAGCTATGATAATGCCGGCCATTTGATTCAAACCACCTTGCCAGACCAGACGACAACGCACTATGAATATGACGGCGCGGGTCGGTTGGTGCTGGAGCGTGACCACTGGCACAATGAAACCCGCTATCAATATGACAGTGACAGCAATCTCATCAATC
>SCTJ01000188.1 GCA_004297805.1 Patescibacteria group bacterium
TCGTATCCGCCGCGTACGCCACCGGTATCCCGAAAATCAAAGTCGCCGGAGTCTGGTTTCCGGGAGAAAATACCGCCGAGAAACTTGCATCAGCGCTCTGCAGAATGTTCGCAGTATTCTTTATCTCTAGTTCGATCTGCGATGAACCTCCGGCATTATCCGGCGCGCGCAGTATCACAGAATCACTGGATGACAACTCCGGATGTTCAGTGCCGTTGATGATCCAAGTCAATGACAGGTTGCCCATTTTGTTTACGGGCTTGCTAAATCCGTACGGAACCGCGAGCACACTCGTCTCTTTCTGCGATCCTATGGTGATCAATCCCCCAAGGGCCTTATTGAACAATGTTCCATACAGAGGATCACTCGTGTAAAAACTCAAAGACGGCGACTGCGGGTTCACTTGTACGATTCCCTCGGCCTTGGCAGAGCCGTCGCGCGTGGAAGCGTCTACTATGAGGTAGTAAGGTCTCGGTATGACATCCCCGACGATCTCGATAGACTGTTTTCCATAACCGCTTTGGTCTTGTAAAACAGTGCCGCTGTCTTTCTTCCACTGATACACCAGGTTTTTCGGATCGTATTCCTTGCCGGAAGAATCAGCGAGATGAGGTACGGCTATGACTCTAACAGTGTTCTGGTATGAAAGAGGCAGTTTGCCCGGGAAGAATGGCGGTACATAGCCATCCGGTTCCATTATGAGATCGATTGATCCAGAGCCGATGCTTATGGAGTTGCTGATGGTAACCCCATTTTGCGCGACAGCAGTGACGCTCACAGTGACAGTTTTTCCAACAGCCGGAGCATTTACCGAAAGAGTCGTGAGACCGATGCCTTGCTGTGCGATTTTCCCGCTAACGGTCCATGTGAGCGTGGCTGAATCTATATCAGTGCCGTAGCTCGCGGCAGTGATCTTTACTTGTTGCCCCGGAGTCGGATTGTTCGTTGAAGCGGTCAGGGCGAGCCCGCCGATCGATGAAGGGATACCTTGGGCGGAGACGAAGTTAAAGGCTAGGAGACAAAAACCAAGTGCGATTGAAAATTTGGGATTGATTCGCCGGCTGGCGGATGAAAGATTGGAGGCCTTCATTTGTCAGTTATTTTAACAGTATTCGGCCTAAGGAGAAAGGCCTCCTCCCGGAGCGCGGATCCCATCGGCAATCGTTATTTTTTCCTGGACAGTTGATCGTTTTCGAGGCGCGCGCACACCATCTTCATAAAGCGGCTGGCGGATATTGTTCTCGAGCATCGCCTCTTGCTCTCGCCTAGCCGCGAGTTTGGCATCTTCCTGTTTGACGGTTCTGTGAATATACCAAACATCTATGATCCAGGCTGGAGCTATTGAGATGCTCACTTCTTCGAGTACTGTCGCACCGACGAGTGAGGCTAGGCGCGTCCAATTCTTTATCATCGAGACGCCGCGGAGTTGAAAGTAAC
>SCTJ01000189.1 GCA_004297805.1 Patescibacteria group bacterium
GAATATCAGAAATATGTCGATGCGCCGTCGCCTACCCGATCAAAAAGCCACACTGGGATTGCGGCATAACCGTGTGGATTACTACCGCCGGGATATCGGCGCGATGAAAATCGAAATCCACCGTATCGGCGCTGTGGGGCAAGCGGGGTTGGCCGTCTGTCTCGAAATGCGCCTTGAAACGCAGTTGGTCACCGACCTGAAGATAAATCTGCGTGTCGGAGACCTCGATAACCGTGGCCTTCATGGAAATTCACCTGTTCCGGCGTCAATCGATGAGCGATCCCTCGACATGGAAGCGCAACTCAAAGTATGCCTGTCATCATGTACGCGCGAGTCGGTCCTGGACAGCTCTGATTGGCGCAACGTTGATGTATGCGCGAGTATAATCCTGCGGCCGGACGCCTGTCAAGGAGACATTTTGCCGTGAACCCGCCAGAATCCCTAGTGTTCCAAAGGCAGTGATAATCGTGCTTTCTATAATATCCAATGTTGGAGATGCAAGGTCCCGGGTGGCATAAAGTGTGTAGTTGTAAGTCTGCCAATCAATTCCGCCAGGTAGGCCAGATGCTTACCAGCCAATTGCTTGTGAAAAAAGGCTCAATCTGTCCGGAAATTATGTTGCCTTTTCGGGCTGGTAACGTATCATAGCTGTCGGTAAAGGACTTGGTTGGTACGGTTTAAGAATATGTGGTGGAAACTCCTGATATTTGTGGTGATGGCGGTGATGATTGTCGCCAGCTTTGTCACGCCCGCTCCGCAGAAGGTGATAGGTGAGGCGAGCCGCGTATTTTACTACCACATTCCTCAGGCGTGGGTGTGCGTCATTGCCTTCGCCGTTTCCATGGTATTTTCAATCCGATACCTGATGAAACGTCAACTGGCGGAGGATGACCGCGCCAGTGTCGCGGCTGGACTGGGACTGATATTTTGCATTTTGGCCACCATTACCGGCTCGGTCTTCGCAAAGGTAACGTGGGGATCATTCTGGAACTGGGATCCGAGGGAGACCTCGATCTTCATATTGTTGCTGATCTACGGCGCGTACTTCGCCTTGCGAGGAGCAATTGAGACCGAGGAACGTCGGGCTACACTGGCGGCCGTCTATTCGATCTTCGCCTTCGTGACTGTGCCGTTTCTGATTTTTGTCGTGCCGCGCATGGTGCCTTCGTTGCACCCGGCCGATTCGGTGGTTGATAAGAATTTGAA
>SCTJ01000141.1 GCA_004297805.1 Patescibacteria group bacterium
CTTTTATTATTATATTTTTATTTTTTAAAAATTGTTGGATTTTAAATAAATATGTTTTAATATTTTTTAAATTTTGTAAAGATTTAATTGTTAATTTTAAAGTATACATTTTATAATATGTAAAATTTGTCTAGAGGCGGACTCGAACCACCGACACAAAGATTTTCAGTCTTTTACTCTAACCAACTGAGCTATCTAAACTTTATAATATTTATATTAATAAATATAAATATAATTTATTTAAATTAATTAATATAATATTTGGATATAAAAAAAATAATAATAAAAATTGAGTATTAATAACTAAAATAATACTATTTAATTTACTTATTTGATCTATAAATAATTTCTTAGAAATTTTTTCAAAAAAAATAATTTTTATCATCCTTAAATAATAAAAAGAACTTAATATACTTATTAAAATACTAAAAAAAATTAAACCAAAATATTGTGCTTTTATCGCAGTAATAAATAAAAATAATTTGGAAAAAAAACCAGCTAATGGAGGTATCCCAGACATAGAAAAAACATTTAAAACAATTATAAATGCTAAAATTTTATTAAAAGTAAATAAATTTGATAAATCAGTTAAATATTTAATAGGTTTTTGATTAATAATTAATGATAAATAAGAGGTCCATAAATTAATGCTCATAATTATATAAATTACTATATATAATAAAATATAAGGTATTGATTCTAATAAGTTTGAGGTAAATCCTATTAAAATAAAACCTACATGACTTATTGAACTATATGCTAATAATCGTTTAATTTTTTTTTGCTGTAATGCAGCTAAAGATCCAATAAACATTGATGCTATGGCGCTAACATAAAAAATTATTTCAAAAAAAGATGAAATATCTATTAAAATATCAAAAACAAATCTAATTAAAATACCTATAAAAGCTATTTTAGGTACAATTGCAAAAAAAGCAGTCACATTATTTGGAGCTCCTTCATAAACATCAGGTAACCAAAAATGAAAAGGTGCTGCTCCTATTTTAAAAAATAATCCAATAAAAATGAATAAAAACCCATTTAAAGCTCCAATAATTAAATCGATATTTTCAATATAATAAATATTAGATAATATTAAAAAAATATTTCCAAAATTTAAAGAACCAAAAACACCATAAATTAAAGAAGAACCGAATAAAATAAAACTAGAAGCAATTGATCCTAAAATAAAATATTTTAAAGCAGCTTCGACAGCTAGAGGTGATTTACGTTTAGATGCTGTTAATATGTAAAATGATAAACTTTGTAATTCTACAGCTAAATATAAAGTAATAAAATTAAAAGAAGATACTAATAACATTAAACCTAATAAAGAAATTAATATTAAAATATTAATTTCAAATGAAAACATTTTTTGTTTTATTATATAATTTGTTTGAATAATATAACATAAAATAGTACAAATAATTAAAATACTTTTAATAAATTGAGTTAAATTATCTATAAATAAAGCTCCATTCATTAAAGTCATAGATATATTTGATGTATTGAACATTAATAATAATGTAAATAATAATAATAAAATAACTAAATTATTAATTGTTTTTATTATTAAAATTTTTTTATTATCAATATTTTTATAAAAAGTACCGAATAATAAAAAAGATAATATAATTAATGTTATAAAAAATTCTGGGATTAATAATTCAAAGTTATTATAAAAAATCGATTGTAGAATCATAATTTAAAAAGAAATTAAAATCTATTTATTTATTAAATAGAGTTTACTATATAAAATTAATTTTTTTCATGTTTTAAATCAAATAATAAATATAAAAAATATAAATAAACGTTAATTAAAAATAATATAAATTTTATATTATAAAAATATAAAATTTGTATTATTTATTTAAAAATTGACTTGTAAAATCATTAGCTAAAGTACGTAATTTAGATTCTAACTCTTTACTAATTTCTTTTTTAGTTGCAATTTCTACTAAAATACCATTATGATTATTTTTAATAAATTGTAACCAAGCATTTTCAAATTGTCCTATTTTTTTAACTTCAATTTTATCTAAAAAACCTCTAACACCTAAAAAAATAATTACGATTTGATCTTCAACATTTAAAGGTACATTTAATCCTTGTTTTAACATCTCAGTTAAACGTACTCCTCTATGTAATTGTTGTTGAGTTGCAGCATCTAAATCAGAACCAAATTGAGAGAAAGCTTGTACTTCTCTAAATTGTGCTAATTCTAATTTCATAGAACCCGCAATTTGTTTCATAGCTTTAATTTGTGCAGAAGAACCAACACGACTTACAGATAAACCAACACTAATTGCAGGTCTTTGACCTTGATTAAATAATTCAGTTTCTAAGAAAATTTGACCATCAGTAATTGAAATTACATTAGTTGGAATATAAGCTGAAACGTCACCTGCTTGAGTTTCAATAACTGGTAATGCGGTTAATGAACCACCACCTATAGCAATATTCATTTTAGCAGCTCTTTCTAATAATCTAGAGTGTAAATAAAATACATCACCAGGGTAAGCTTCTCTACCAGGAGGTCTTCTTAATAATAAAGACATTTGACGGTAAGCTACTGCTTGTTTAGATAAATCGTCATAAAAAATAACAGCATGTTTTCCATTATCTCTAAAATATTCACCTAAAGTACAACCTGTATATGGAGCTAAAAATTGTAATGGAGCTGAATCAGATGCAGTTGCTGCTACCACAATAGAAAAAAATAGAGCATTTTTTTCTTCTAAAGTTTTAGTTAAATCTGCAACAGTTGATCTTTTTTGACCTACAGCAACATAAATACAAAATAATTGATTATTTTTATCACCAGTTTGGTGTGCTTTAACTTGATTAATTATAGTATCGATAGCGATTGAAGTTTTACCAGTTTGTCTATCTCCAATAATTAATTCACGTTGACCTCTACCAATAGGAATTAAGCTATCTACAGCTTTTAAACCAGTTTGTACAGGTTCACTTACAGATTGTCTAGGCATAATACCTGGAGCTTTAATTTCAACTCTACTTAAAGTATTAGATTTAATAGCACCTTTACCATCAATAGGTTGACCTAAGGCATCAACTACACGACCTAATAAACCTTCACCAGTAGGTACACTTACAATTGATCCAGTTCTTTTAACAAAATTACCTTCTTGAATTTCTCTTTCATTACTGAAAACAACAACACCTACCACATCAGGTTCTAAATTTAAAGCCATTCCTTTAATATTACCTTTATTAAATTCAACCATTTCACCTGCTTGAATTTTAGTTAAACCATAACAACGAGCAATACCATCACTCATTGATAAAACTATACCAGTTTCTTCTAATTTTTTTTCACTTTTAAAATTTTTAATGTTAGATTCAAGTATGTAAGATAATTCTATAGCCATTTATTTAAATAAATAGTTATATTATTATCTTTATATATAAAAATATTAATTAAGATATTTTTATATAAATAATATTTTTTTAGTTATAAAGTAATTAATTATTATTATTATTTTATAATAAACTCT
>SCTJ01000119.1 GCA_004297805.1 Patescibacteria group bacterium
GGCTGGACGCGCTGGCGCGTCCCGCCACTTCGCCAGGGGCAGGCGGGTCTGGCGGCTGATCGCGGGAAGGTCGCGCTCAAACGCTCTGTCGAACGACGCTCTCATCCGGCGCACCGTCCCGGTGTATTCGGAGACGAACCGCTTCATCACCACGGGGTCCAGCCCGAGAGCTTCGTTCGGCAGGTCACCGACGCCGAGCGGTGCCGTGCGCGTTCCCGCCGTGCGGGAAGAGTCGATGTAGGGGACGCCGTTCTCGAACTTGATGTTGTTGTAGGCGGCGAACGCCTTCTGCGCGTTCACGTTGGCGGCATGTTGGTCGGCCAGGAGCTTGTAGAGGTCATCGGCCGCGGGCTTGGTCATCCCCACGTTCTCGGTGAGGCGGGACCACACATGCGACTCGAACTCCGAGCGGAGCGATGCCAGGGCCTTCTCGGGGACGGGGGAGCCCATCGCCTCGACGGCGCGGGCCTCCCAGTTCACGACCTCGGTGTCCGGCAGGCCCGCCCTGCGGGCAGAGAGCTTGAACCAGCGTTGCGGGTTCTCGTGGATCTTGAGCGTCACGCCGGGGTCGATGTTCGGCAGCTTGGCGAGGTTGCGGCCGAGCGTGGAGTCCCCGAACAGTTGGGAGTAGGTTTCGCCCAGCGCGTACTTCGCCCCCATGCCGGGGATCGGGTAGTTCTGCTTGGGCACCTCTAGGCGACGCGGGAGCAGGTTCGGATTCTCGATGGTGAGCGCCGCGTTGGTGGCCTCGGCCGCGGCGCGGGCACGTTCCACGTCGTAGGGCTCCGACGCCACGGCGACGCGGGCGGCGTTGGCCGCTTCCTGGCGGGCGGTGTAGGAGATGTCG
Organism: Patescibacteria group bacterium; assembly: GCA_004297805.1. GTDB lineage: Bacteria > Patescibacteriota > Minisyncoccia > Moranbacterales > SCTJ01 > SCTJ01. The sequence continues at coordinate 848 of SCTJ01000119.1, forward strand.
GCGAGCGAGCCGAGTTCGGGCTTGCCCATGAAGTGCGTCCGCAACACGTCCTCGATCTGGCTGACGAACTCCGGGGACATCTCGGTGATGCCCCGCAGCTTCATCTCCTTGCGAACCGCGTCGAGGAAGGGGAGGTCGAAGGCGGTCTCGCCCATGACCGTGCGGAACTTCCGTGCCCAGCGAACGGTGGCGTCGAAGCTGGGGTCGAGCAATGCCTTCGCCAGCCCCGAGGCGTTCTTGGTGGAGAACTTGTCCACCATCTCTGTGTAGCGCAGCAGCCGCTCCTCAGAGGGTGCGCCCTTGCCCAGCGCCTGAAGCACGTCGGGGTTCACGCCGCGCAGGGTGAAGGTGCGGAGCGCCTTGCCAACGAGGATGAGCGGGTCGAGGAACCATCCCGCCAGGAACTCCGTCGCTTCGGCCTGCCAGCGCGGAGCGCCCCAGTCGCGCACCAGCGTGTCGGCCAGGCGCACCTTGCCGTGCCACGCGCCCACGATGTCCTCGGCGTACTGGGTGTTCATCGCAGCCTGGGTGCTGGGGTCGAGGCCGAACGGGTCGATGAGGCGCGTGGCGTCCCCGGTGCGCGAGGCGCGGTAGAGATTCGCCCCCGTCATGCCCAGCGTGAGCGGGCTGCCGACGCTCGGTTGCTCGAAGCCCCGCTTGGCGGTGATGGCAATGAGTTCGAAGGCGCGATTCGCCCTATCTAGTACCCAGAACGTCCCGCTGATGACCTTGTTGATCGGGTTGTTCTCCATCGCGTCGTGCGTCATCACGACGTTCTGCTTGATCTCCTCGGCGCGCTTGAAGTAGGCGTCCACACCCGCGCTCCCGGCATATCCCGCCTTGACGTAGTTGAGCGAGATGGTGCCGGGGATGGCGCGGGCGAGCGCGAGCTGGTCCGGGGTGATGTCGGCCGGCGGGGAGGGCAGGTCGGGGGTGGATGTGGTGGCGTTCTTCAGCGCGTTGTAGCGGTCGGTCCAATACTGCAAGGCCCGTTGCAGCTTATCGCCCGTGAGGCCCGCTGCGGTGAGTTGCTGGCGTTCGCTCTCGGAGATGGCGGTGAGTTCGGGGTTCAGGAGTTCGGTCACCTCACCGGGGCTGGTCATGTTGAGGCCCTGGCGCGTGGCCTGGACCGCGATGCCGACCAGTCGCTCGTAGCCGAGGAAGTGGTTGAGATCGCCCCACCGCTTCACGGCATCGAGGTTGGATTCGAGCTTCCGCAGGTTGAGCGAGTCATCCATCGCCAACGAGATAGCGAGCGAGATGCCGTCAGCCGCGGGCAGGTCTTTGTCCTTCATCGTCTTGCCCACGATCCGCATGACCTCGGCCACTCGCTGCACGGAGGGCGCGGCCTGTGCGGTGGCGGCGCGGTGCTGGCCCGCCTTGATGGGGGCTTCGATGTTGACGATGGCCCCCTTCACCATGCTGCCGAGCGCGACAGGTTCCACGCCTTCGATGAGGCGGCGGAACTCCCCCATCCGCATCGGCCCGCCCGTGATGGGCGAGGTGAAGCTGGACACCTGCTGGCCGGGACGAAGGAGCATCTGCGGCGTCACGTCGTAGTAGCGGGCCGCGAGCCGGGCAGCGCGTTGGAGGGCGGGCGTGTCGAGTCCGGCCGCAGCGAGGGCTGCGGTGATGTCAGTCGGGATCGCGGAGCCGACCGCCTTCTCGACGTGGGTGATGGCGTCGGTCTGCGGGTCTACGGGCGGTTTGGCGAGCTTCTGGCGCTCAGCCTCTTGCGCGGCTGCGAGTGCTGGGTCCTGGGGGTCGAAGGGCATCAGTCACCTCGGGCGACCCGAGCGGCGAACGCCTTGACCTCCGTGGTTGCCCCCTGTCCCGACGCGACGGTCTGCGCGACGCGGGCGATGAAGTCCTGGGGCGTCTCTTGCGTCTTGACTTGGTATGGGCCGGGGCCGAACGGAGCGCCCGCGGTGATCGGCTCTTGTGGCCGGTCGGTCGGGCCGTAGATGTAGCCCTCGGTCGTTCCCTGGGGCTGGTAGGTCGCCGCGTCCTGGATGCCGGGGGTGGGCGCGAGCTGACCCAGCATCTCGTTGGCGGTCGTGGCCTCGCCGTAGGGGAGGTCTTTGCCGCGCTTGATCTGCGGTGTGGGGGTCTGTCCGGTCGGCACTTAGCGGTGACCTCGCCTGGGTTTGGGCATCTTCTGGTTGTAGCCGCCCATGCCAATCGCCTTCATCATCTTGGCGTGGCTGTCTGCGGGGGCTGCTGCGGCCTGCTGCGGCTTCTTGGGGCGGGGCTGCCGCCCCCCGCTTGCTTGTGGC
>SCTJ01000047.1 GCA_004297805.1 Patescibacteria group bacterium
GAATTGTTCTGGGTCAGAAAAAATATGGCGCGAGAAGAGAGGAAACACCAGGCCCACTACCATGCCAGGAAAGAACGTCAGGTTTTCAATGACCTTATAGGCTACGCCATAGATGCCGACATCGGCGCTGGGGCGCATGACTGAAAGTAAGATCGTATCAAGTTTGAAATAGAGAAAGGTCACAAACACGGAAATACCCATGGGTAGTGACTCGCGGATTAGGACACGCCAAGCGGCCGGACTCCAGCGGAACGAGATGGTTGTGAATTTGCGGCTATCCACGAAAACGATAGCGAAAGTAATGGCCGTCGACAGAAAAAAGGCCAGCATGATCGAAATGAAGCCAAGATTTTTGGACACGACCATGGCCACCAGGGCTACCTGAATAACCTTGCCGACCAGTTCGGCCGTGGCCACTCGATTCATGGCGATGTGTTTTTGGAACAGGCCGTTTAATAGTCCATAGGATGAAGCGAAGACGAAAGTGGCTGCGGCGATAACAATGCCGACTGAGACTTCGTGCGAATAAGGTAGTGCCCAGACAATCAAAGGCGCAATCAACAGCATGGCCAGTGATATTAGAAGTCGCAGTGAAAAGGCATCACTCATCACGCGTGACTCATTGGCATCGGAGCGGGAGATTTCCCGGGTGGCAATGGAATAAATCCCTAGATCTGCAGCTGCACTAAAGAAAGCGAAAAAGGCCAAGACAGTGGAGTAGTTACCAAAGCCCTCCTTGCCCAGATAACGGGTAATAAAACCTACGCTTACCAAGGCGAGGACAGTAGAGATGACCTTAGCCACCGAGTTATAGGCGACGTTGAAAGCAATTCTCTTGGCGAGCGCCATGATAGTTTAAAATTAAAAAATCAAAATTAAAAATAATTGTGCCCGCTTCTCGGGATTCCTAAATTTTAGACTTTGACCCGCCTGCAACGATGTTGAAACTTCGGGCAGGGATTTTAATTTTTAACTAGGTTAGGTTGACTGGTTTGACAATGACTTGACGCTCCTCACCTTCTCCGATGCTTTCCGTGGTCACCTGATTGTTTTTGGACAGCTCTAGGTGGACCACGCGTCGTTCATAGGCGGTCATGGGGCGCAAGGTAATAGCCTGTCCCTCTTCAATAACTTGAGCGGCGGCCAAGTGTGCCTGTTCCACGAGCGAGTGATCCTTTTCCTGGCGGTACTGATTTACGTCCAGGGTAAAACGAAGATGTTCCTCAGTCTGACGGCGCACCAACAGTCTGACTAGGTGTTGGAAGGCCTGGAGGTTGGCTCCGTACTGTCCGATTAAATAGCTCGAGTCGCCTTCGCCCTCGGTAATGATATTGCAAACGATGTTTTCGGTGCCGTTATTGCTGGGGTCAGGCGTACTGGTAATCTCGGTTCTCACCACAAAGCCCGCTTTCTGAAGAAGTTTCTCGGCCGCTTCTTTAATAATGGTTGCAGATTGTTCATTCATAATATGTAAAACTTACAACTTAGGCTTGGTCGATTTCTTCTGAATCATGGATTGCTGAGCGATGGCGAAAACAGTGGACACCACCCAATAAAGCGACAAACCAGCATAGAACTTGATACCGATGAAAAAGGTCAACGCTGGTCCGAGATACATCATCTGCGTACTCATGATTTTACCGAAGTCTGGTTCCTCGTCTTTCTTCTTGGTTTCGGCACTTTTCTCACTATCCTTTTTGGCCATCAGCATTTTAGTCTGCACGAACTGAGCGGCCGCAGCTAGGACCGCAAAAGGCCAAAAGGGCTTAGACAGCTCAATAAAGCCGAAAAGCGTACCATTGATAGTTCCAGGGTTGGCGACAAATGAATAGAGAGCACTCTGATCAACGACAAATTCATTGGTGGAAATGTTTAGCAACACTCGGTAAATAGCCACCAGGAAAAATAATTGGACCACTAAAGGCAAACAGCCAGAAAGCGGATTAGTCTTGTGAGTTTTGTAGAACTCCATGAGCGCCTTGGACTGCTGTTCTTTGTTGTCTTTGTGTTTGGTCTGGAGCTCTTTGATTTTGGGCTGCATTTCTTGGAGCTTCTTCTGTGACTCAATTTGTTTCTGGGAAAGTGGATAGAGAGCAAATTTGATGAGCAAGGTGGTAACGATAATCGCCACACCAAAATCTCCCCCTGGAATCACGTTGTAGAGAAAGATGAGGATATTATAAAGCGGTTGATAGATGAAAGTGTGAAACATTTGGTTTTAAGCGATGAATAGATGACCCTTTTGGAGTTGAGCAGCAATAGCTGTTTGCAGATTCTTGAATTCCAGCTCTTCAAGTCGATTGGGTCGCCGGCAAATAATGACTAGATCGAAGCCGGGTTTGATTTTGGCCAGCACGGGCCTGATACTTTCTCTGAGCAGGCGCTTGACTCGGTTTCGGTCAGTGGCCTTGGCAAATTGCTTCTTTTCGACCGAAAAACCAATTCTCGAGAAGCTCTTGGCGTTGGCAGCGACTTTCACGATAACCGTTCCCGTGCCGTATAATCGTCCAATACGATAAACTCGGCGGAAGTCAGCCTGCTTGACCAATCGATGACGAGTAGCAAGCATGGAGTTGCTAAACAGACAATTTTTTACGTCCTTTGCGGCGACGTCGAGTGAGTACGGCTGTCCCAGTTTTGGTGCGAGCTCGCTTCAGGAATCCGTGACGGCGTGATCGACGGCGCTTTTTTGGTTGGTAGGTGACGCTCATAGTATTTTACGTTATTTTGGGTGATTTAGACTGATAGATAGTGTATCGGGGAAAGGGTAAAAAGTCAATTTTCGCCACGGGATTAACCCGTGGCGCCCCGAGTTCATCTCGGAGCGAGTGCACGTTGTTTTAATAAAGCGCGGAGGGTACAGGATTTCCACCTTAGGTGGACCCGCCTTTGGCGGGGAACCCGCTCCTATTCATAGCAGAGAGGGTGAGATTTAAACTCACGATACCCTTGCGAGTACACCGCATTTCGCCACGGGATTAACCCGTGGCGCCCCGAGTTCATCTCGGGGCGAGTGCATGTTGTTCTAATAAAGCGCGGAGGGTACAGGATTTGAACCTGTGAGGGGATTGCTCCCCAACCGCATTTCGAGTGCGGCGCATTAGACCACTCTGCCAACCCTCCAGGGTTATAGCTCTTTGTATCTCCCAATTTTTCTCAGGTAGCTCGATAGCTGTCTGTTTAGAAACATCTTGCCGTCACTAGTTTTCAGGAACTTTTCTCTCCGGCGTGCATCTTCCTCGAGAATATAGCATTCGTAGTGGACCAATTTCAATGGGCGTAAGCCCCGGGTAGACGCAACCAGTCCATTGATATGCTGATTATATCTGGTCTTGATATTTCCAGTAAAGCCCGTATACAGAGCTTTATTTTTCAGTTCTAATATGTAAACGTAAAACGCGATGTTCATAACAGATATATTTTGCCATGAGATTAACTCGTGGTGCTCTGAGATGGACTCGGGGCGAGTCAGGCCATATCCCTGAACTTGAGCCTATACGTCATTTTGCCATTTTACCATTCTGTTGTAAAATACAAGGCAGCAGTTGCAAGAGTTTACTACTATTTTTTTTCAAATGCAATGGAGGAAATTATTCCGGGAAGATTTTTGGATCCAGAATTAATTTTGCAGGAAGCGGCAGTCGCCGCGGGTAGCTTGGTAGCAGATTTTGGCTGTGGGTCAGGGTATTTTTCCATCGTAGCCGCCAGGCGAGTGGGAAACAGTGGAAAGGTGTATGCGCTGGACGTTTTGCCTTCCGCTTTAGACGTGGTGGTCAGTCGAGCGAAAATGTTGGAGTTGACCAATATTGAAACGGTCAGAGTTAATCTAGAGCGTGAAAAGGGGTCGAAACTAGACGAGGCTAGTGTCGACTGGGTTTTTATCAAAGACATGCTGTTCCAGAACAAGAAAAAAGCGGTGATTTTAGCGGAGGCTCATCGTATTTTGAAGCCCACTGGGAAAGCGGTGGTGGTTGAATGGCAAGAGCAGACCGGCACTGTTGGTCCAGCAGCTGAAATTAGAATAAAAGAAAAGGAGCTGCAAAAGATGGTTGAAAAGGCAGGATTTACTATTGAAAATAAAATTGACGCGGGTGATTTTCACTACGGAGTCATTGTTAGAAAACAGGCTTAAGTTTCCAGGGGACACAAAACAAATTAGACAAAACATTGTATGAAAACAAAAATCGGTGTATTGGTCGGTATCTTGGGGATAGCTTTCATTTTTTCCGGCTGCAGCTTGGTGAAACAGGAGCAGCCAGGCTATAAATTGACCCTGGAAGTCTGGGGCCCGTTTGATGATACGCGGGTAATGGAACAACTAATTTCCAGATACAAATCAGCTAACCCATTTGTTGAGGATATCAAATATCGCAAAGTTTCCTATACCACTTACAAGCAGGATTTAATCAATGCGCTAGCCTCCGGCAAAGGACCAGATATTTTCTTCATCAGCAATAATTGGGTGCCATCCTTTGCGGACAAAATCGCCCCAGCTCCCGGGGCCATCTTGGGCGAACAAGAATTTCGCAATACTTTCGTCGACACAGTTCTAACGGACTTTCTGATAGACCAAAAAGTGTTGGGGGCACCACTCTCAGTTGATTCACTGGGCCTTTACTACAATAAAGACCTGTTTAACGCGGCCGGGATCACCACCGCGCCGACCAATTGGGATGAATTCCGGTCTGACGTGGCGAAAATGACCAGCATTGATGCCACGGGGAATATTACTCAGGCTGGTGCAGCCCTTGGCACCGCCTTTAATGTCAATCGCTCGACTGACATTTTGAGCCTACTGATGCTACAAAAAAATACCCGCATGTCTGATCGTAAAGGCGGCTCGGTTTGGTTTGCCGGTCCCTATGATGTCAGTGGCGCTTCCACCCATCCAGGGGAAGAGGCCCTCAAGTTCTATACCGAATTTGCCGATTCGCGCTCGCCCTACTACACCTGGAATCCGCAAATGCATTATTCAATCGATTCTTTCGTGGAAGGCAAAACGGGCATGATGTTCAACTATTCCTTTCGGGTGGATGAAATCAAAAAGAAAAATCCTAAACTGAACTTTGCGGTGGCGCGAGTACCGCAATTTTCGAGTGACAAGCCGGTGGACTATCCGAATTATTATGGTTTGGTGGTCGCCGCCAACAAGTTCTATGATACGGGTGATCCAGACGGGGTGAAAAAAACAGCCACTAGCGTTTCTGATAATGATCTACGCTTGCATGAAGCTTGGGAACTGGTGCGCTATCTCACCTTGCCGGCCAACGGCAAAGTAACCCTGAGTAATCGGCTTTCGGGAAATGCCAAAGACTTTCCAATGGATGTTGATCCTGCTGAAGAATATCTCAAGTCCACTGGTCGACCCGCGGCCCGGCGCGATCTCATTGAAAAACAAAAATCAGATCCGTTTCTCGGCCCATTCGCCCTGGAAAATTTGATTGCCAAAAATTGGTATCAGCCCGATCAAGAATCAGTGGAAACAATTTTGGCCGAGATGATTGATGCAGTCAACAAAGGCAACGCCACGGCTAGTGCGGCCCTATCCTCGGCGGCTAGTCGAATTGGAAAGTTGATGAAGTAAATTGTGATCAGCTCGTGAAAACGGAAAAAGACATGCAGAAAAAAACATTTTTTGTCACAATGATTCTCTCAGTCGCGCTGTTTGCCCTAGTGGCGACTAATTTTGCTGTAGCGGCTGGGCTGGTGCCATGTGGCGACGCGAGGGATGCGGATGGGAAGATTACGGACATGTGCACCTTATGCCACTTAATCGTGGGTATTCGCGGACTGATCGACTATGGACTATTGATAGCGGTTTTTGTGGCCCTTACCGCGCTAGTAGTTGCTGGAATTATTTATATTGTTTCCTCTGGTAGCGAAAGCCTCATGACCATGGCCAAGGGCTTCATTGCTAATGTGCTCAAGGGATTTGCCTTTGTACTAATTGGCTGGCTGATTATCAACACCATCATGTACTTGTTGGGTGTGAAGTTTTCCAATTTCAGTCCCACCAGTTCCTGGGTTGAATTCGAATGTAGCGATGTATCTGTCGATTATACAAATTCTACAAAGGATGGGCGGGCCAACTGTAGCGGCAGCAAGCCGTCTAACGCGACGGCTTGCTCAACAGCAAATCCAACAACTAAGGGCACAATTTCTCTCGTGAGTACTTGTCCGACTGGAGTCACTTGTGACTATAAATGCAATTCCGGATATGAGCTTAAAGATGGAGAGTGTTTGGGCAAAGATAAGCGCGAAAAGTGTACCGGAACGATACCATCTCACTCCACGGCTTGTGATGATAATGAACCAGTCGGTGAAATGCCTATCACGGCCGTTGACTATTGCACTCCAAGACTCTGCTTTTATAAATGTGACAAGGGATATCATGCAGAAAGTGGCAAATGCATGCAAGACAGGGTTGAGGGGGCTACCTGCGGGTACAATTTATTGGGTACATGTAAATCAGGAACAGTTGGTATTTCAACCTGTCCCGATGGCTTCAGTAATTACAGCGAAATTAGCACGACTGGATACTGCTCAAGTGGATACACTTGTTGTATTGAAGAAACGAAGTCAACAGGAACTTGTGGCGAATGGCAAAGCACTCCAGGTCAATGTTTTGTAACTAGAACAACTTGTCCTGGAGACTGGCAAAGTCTATTGGGAACATGCTCGTTTTCTGGTGCAAAATGTTGTCAGAAGAAAGCTGTCGAGGGAGAAGCCTGTGGAGAGAATGGAAAAGGAAAATGTGAGGTAGGCACGGTGACTTGCTCTGGTAATGGAGTTCATTGGACTGGCGGAACAGTCTGTGCTGGAACCGACTTGCGATGCTGTATCTCCGTGTATACTGATCTGGGGACATGCAAGGGAGGATCAATGACTGCTGCGACCGGGCATTGCCTAGTGTTAGGCAGTGGGGGTTCCGATGAGGTATGCGGAGCTGGCATGACATGGGTTAATAATGGTTGTTCTGGCGGAACTGCTGGTACGTATACCGGATCAGATGTAGGATGTTGCACGTCAAACTAGCCGTTATCTATAATACATAAATTGAAATCAAAATATGCAAAAAAACAAAAAATTTATTCAACTACTTCCTTACTTGGGCGTTACGTTGTTTTCATTGCCAGTTCAGGCGGCGACCATTAGCTTTCCTAATCCTACAGATTACACCACCGTTCAGGATTTATTGGGTGGCATCCTCACCACATTGCAGGGGACAATCGTGGTGATTTCAATTATCTTCATAGTGATCGGAGCGCTGCTCTACATCACCTCGGCGGGTTCAGCCCAGATTGAGAAAGCCAAAAAGGCTATCACGGCGTCCATGATTGGTTTGGCCATTGGGGTGGCCGCCCCGGCCCTGCTCAAGCAGATCGCCTCGATTGTGGGTTGGGCTCCCACTACTACCCCGACTGAATATGATGACGCATTGACGCTGCTCGAAATATCCCAGAACGTGCTCAATTTCCTCCTGTCGATTGTGGGCATCCTCTCGATTCTGATGCTAGTTATCGGTGGAGTGATGTATATTGCGGCGGGAGGGAGTGAGCGAAGCTCTGAAACAGCCAAGAAAATTATTATGTATTCGATTGTCGGAATTGCAGTCGCGCTATCCTCGTTGGTTATCGTCCGGACGATCGTAGGATTTTTCGGTTCATAAGAAGTTTAGCGTCTAGCCAGTCGTATGCTAATTGGAGTTCCACAATTCATTGATGTTGAGGACAAAATTGCTGGGCCGCTCACGGCCAAGCAGCTTTTGTGGATGATGGGCATGGGCGCCACATTTTTGGTGTTGTGGTTTGTATTGGAACAAGCGGCTTTCTTTGTGGCCGTGGGACCCATCGCGGCTATCTTTTTGGGGTTTGCTTTTTATCGACCCTACAACCAGACCTTGCTGACTTTTGTGATGCACTCCATTTCGTTTGTGTTTCGGCCCAAGGTCTATGTGTGGAAAAGAGAAGCCGTCACGGTTTCGGCGGGGAGTGCCAAGAAGGTGGAGCCGAAAAAGCCGACTATAGCGCATGATCAGCAAATTAGTCGAGCGGATATTGCGGGCCTAGCGGGATTGCTCGATACGGAAGGGACGAAATCATCAACGGGAGCCTTGGAGCTCATCCGTCAGCACGAACTAGAGCGCGACCGAGAAGCCAAGCGACGCAGTTTACTTGGGGGACTATCAATTACTAAAAAACGGTAACCATCATGGAGGAATTACACTCAGCTCAAATGTCCGGCCAAGATACGGCGGCCAGCACTCAGCAGCATGTAGAAGTCGAGGAAATCCGCGATGGCCTGTTGGTTTTGCGCAACGGATCTCTCAGAGCCATTTTGGCCGTAACGGCTATTAATTTTGACCTAAAGTCAACGGAAGAGCAGGATTCAATTATTCAAAATTATCAAAATTTCATCAACTCCATTGAGTTTCCCACCCAGATTGTTATTAGTTCGCGCAAGCTCAACATCACCCCATACCTCGATTATCTCCAAACCATGGAGCAGAAACAACGCAATGAATTGTTACGGTTCCAAATTTCTGAGTACCGTAACTTTATCAAAGAGTTGGTTGAGAATTCAAATATCATGACCAAAAATTTCTACATTGTGGTGCCGTTCTATCCGGTGGAAAGTGAAAAAGGCGGGTTCTTCGAGAAGATGTCGACATTGTTCAGTTCTAAGCGGGAGATTATCAAAAAGCGAGAATACTTCGAAACCTATAAGAGTCAACTGTGGCAGCGGGTGGATTATGTAGCTTCCAGCTTGTCAGGGACCGGAGTGAAAGCGGTTCCGCTAAATACGGAAGAACTGATCGAGTTGTTATACAATGCCTATAATCCGAGTATGTTCACCACTTCGATCGTGAAAAAGGTGAGCGACATTGAACTAAAAGCCTAAAATATATGTTTGGAATCAACGGCAAAAATGATCAGGGTGAGGCGGACGCGATTGTGGAAAGCGAGAAACTTTACCAGCGGGGATTGGCGACCATCAAAGATTTGATTGCGCCATCCGCCATGAAGGTGGGGGTGAGCTATGTGCAAATCGGCGAGATCTACGCCCGGACTCTTTTTGTGATTGCCTATCCGCGGTTTTTGCACACTAACTGGTTTTCGCCAATCATCAATTTGGATTCTCCGTTGGACGTGGCTATGTTCGTGCATCCGGTAGATACAACTGAAATTCTCAAAACTCTGCGCAAGAGCGCCACGCAGGTTCAGTCGCAAATCAACATTGAATTTGAAGCTGGTAAAATTCGCGATCCGATTTTGGAAACGGCCCTCAACGACATTGAGGAATTGCGGGATAAGCTGCAGCAGGGCATAGAAAAATTTTTCCGTTTTGGGCTCTATATTACTTTCTACGGACGGAGTATTGATGAGATCGACAAGAAGGGAAAGGATCTCGAATCAATGCTGGAAGCTCAGCTGGTCTATGTTAAGCCGTCGGTTATGAAAGCTGAACAAGGCTTTGCTTCGACCTTGCCGATTGCCAACGATGAATTGGACGCAGGCAACAATCTCAACACTTCTCCTTTGTCCACGACTTTTCCCTTTGTATCTTCTGATCTCTCTTCCAACAAAGGCATTCTCTATGGCATCAATCGGCAAAATTCTAGCTTGGTTTTGTTTGACCGGTTTGAGATGG
>SCTJ01000132.1 GCA_004297805.1 Patescibacteria group bacterium
TGAGCTGTTGCTTGTGCCCGACATGCTCTACGAATACAGCAATCTATCTCAGGAGCAACTACAATCAGAGGTTAATAACTGGCCATACAGTCGAAAAACAGAGGTATTCAAGGCGTACATGGGTGAACGTCTCAATCGCCGTCACCGTCCAGGCCGCGCCCTAGAAAAGGCCCATTACAGTTGGGATATAATTTGTGATTACGGCATTTTCCGCGATTTGCAGCGCCACCGTATGGTCGATGACATGAACTGGCAACAACTAACCCCTCGCTACGGTTACGAGGTGCCGAAACTAGTTGAAGATGCCAACCTGACAGATCAATTTGAAGCCTGTTTTGATATTAGCCTCAAGCTATATAGCTTCCTGCAGCAATCAGGCTACGCCCTGGAAGCGCAGTATGCCACACTACTCGGGCATAAAATGCGCTGGAAGGTCACGTACAACGCCCGAGAGGCCTTTCACCTGCATGAACTCCGCACTTCGCCCCAGGGCCACCCTGACTATCGCAAGCTGGTATTACAGATGCACGAAAAGCTGGCAGAGGTCCATCCCAATCTGGCAGAGGCCATGCGCTTCGTCAATCAAGATGAAAATCCACAACTCACGCGCCTAGCCGCCGAGCGCTATACTCAGTTCAAGCTCAAACAACTCAACGATTAATGTCGGCCGAGGTGCATGCTTCGAGCAAGGTTTTGTACAACTTCTAAAGGATTTACCGGGACAGCAGATGGCCGCCAGCTTGCGCCGGGACCTTCGATGCTAGCCTGTCCAGGAGGCAATTTTGGCTCAGACTGCGGACGCGTGCCGCAGCTACCAAGCACGACCATGCCAAACTTGACATGCTGAAGGAACTTTCTAGGGTCGCCAAAATCAGGTTCATCGTCTGTTTCAGCTATACCCATAGACTTAAGCCAGCCCGACCGGTGAAAAGTCAGGGTTTGAATCTTCTCATCAACAGCGATGCCCGCCAGCGCCTCGTTAATTGCTCCGCCTGTCTGTCCAGGACTCTTAAGCGATTCGGCACTCCGTACAATCACAAGCTTATGGTCCCCAGGTATTTTTCTAAATGCCTCAAGTCGCTCAAGGGTTCGAAGCTTTTGGGTGTCAGATGATGCGATTATAAACGGCCGTGCTAGGTCCTTATCGCCTAGTTTGGTTGTTCGTGCAGCTATCAATCCGCCAATAAGCGGGTCTGGTTGAGTGTGGTCAAATGGCTGAACTAGGACATTTCTATGGTGTTCCAGATACTGCAAAATATCGCTACCAACAGCACGCAGCTGCCTTGCCTCGGCAGGCGTGTGTCGAGCTGACTTGCGCCGTTCTGATCGTATTGGATCTCTATTAGCTGACATAATTCCGTCCTGACGGTACACCTCCATTATACGACTCGTATGCAAGTCGCTCAATAAGAGAGTCTGTATACTACGTTATATAGTCACCACTGTCAATCCTCGAGTGACAATAGGGTTGTTAGCACCTCTGTTATGGTCTATGCTTTAG
>SCTJ01000048.1 GCA_004297805.1 Patescibacteria group bacterium
TTGAACCCCAGGGTTGGTTCTATCTGGGATTGGTTATCTCAGTATTGACATTGGTTGGCTGTTTGGGATATTTGGGTTATTATCGGTCGATGAGCTCAAGCAGGAAAATAAATGATAAAACGATTTTTTAGCGGCAAATATTTGATTCTAGGCCTATTGGCTATATCCACTATAGCTTATTTTCGTTGGCTCAACTTTAATATTTTTATAAATGGAGACTGGAGGTTCATATTTAGTGAAACATCTGTTGGTTATTTGAACCCCTCATTCTGGGCTGCGAACGATGGTTTGGGCCAGATTGATATTACCTTTTGGAAGATACCCCTCAACTATGCCTATGGTCTATTTGCATATTTTGGATTGTCCTCCAATGTGAGCGAGAAGTTTCTGGTTATGTGGGCTTTTATGTATCTGGCTCCCATTGGCAGTTTTTTCTTGGTAAGGCAAATATTAAAATCAGATATAGCTGCTTTTGTGGGGGCTGTGGTTTTCAGCTTTAGCACCTACTTTGTAGCGATTAACACTAGACACCTGACCTTATCGGTGGCTGCTTGCTTTGGGGTGATAGCGATCCTCTTTATCCTAAAAGCCTTCAAGACATTAAAAATGCGGGATGTCATATGGGCGGATATATTTATTTTTCTTTCTGGAGTTTATGATTTTCGGTTTTTTTATGTGACGATGATAATCGTGGGATTATATTTTTCTTGGTCAGTGATCGTGGAGATGTTGGGTGGTCATAGAATTATCCCGTTGCTCAGGTTATTCGCGTGGTTCTTGTTAATAGCTGCATTGCTTAACATCTTTTGGCTATTACCATTCATTAAGGCTGGTTCCATTACGGAAAACGCCGGCGTAGGGAGGGACTTGGTGGGCAATAACTATTACCTTGATCTGGCGCATGCACTGACCATGACTCATCCATTCTGGACGGGAGGGGAACCGGAGTGGTTTAATCACGCGCCAATTCCAATTTCACAATGGCTGATTGCTATTTTCGCCTTTCTGGGGATTTGGCTTGGCCGGAAAAATAAAGATATATTATTTTTTGGTCTTTTAGCGACCGTGGGAATTATACTAGTAAAGCAAGAGACCGAGCCGTTTAGCGGGTTGTATGGCTGGCTATATCGCACCATCCCGGGGTTCAATGCTTTTCGTGAGGCCTCGAAGTTTTACTACATAATAGCAACGGCATATGCTGTTTTGGTGGGTATGCTGGTGTTTCAAGTTACTCAACAAAAATGGAAAGTCTGGCTGCGTTCAATCACTGTTGGTTTTATTCTACTGACTTGTTTGATGCCGGCCTGGCCAGTATTTTCGGGAAGTATTAAAAGTATCTTTACTCCGCGTGTCGGAGAGTCGGAATTCTTAGGCTTGAACGAAATGGTTAGCAAGGATAAAGATTATTATCGAGTATTTTTTACCCAAACGTCGCCACTTTGGTATGCATACGACAACTTACATCCAAAAATAGAGTATGTAAAAATGAGGCAGGGCCTATGGGAGGAATTTAATGACAGTTTAATTTTGGATGAAAGTGTTGATGACGAGGATGACCATCGAGCAGCTAGCTTTTTGATGCAAAGTTACTCAGCGAGATTGTTAGATTTGTCTTCAGTAAAATATGTTGTGGTGCGCGAACAGTCAATCAGAAACGCACTGGAAAAAAATGAAAGATTCTCGGGTTTATTCAAGAAAATGGATAGTAATCGCTTTTTCACACTGTATGAAAATAGTGCTCATCGTCCTCATCTTTATAGCACATCCCAGCGCGAAACTATTTATCGGGACATACCTTTTTCCCCGGTCCAATTCCAATTTATTAATTCCTCGGAATATAAAATTGAATTGAAAAATATTAAAGATCCAGTTTATCTCAATTTTTCCGACAGTTTTCATCCCGATTGGAAATTATCAGCGGGGGAGATTCATTGGTGGCAAGTAATTTTCAATAAACAGTATTTCCTAGCCGATAAGAACCACCTTGAAAATGACGCAAAGCTGAATAGTTTTTATCTTGATCCGAAGGAGGTCTGTGGGTCAAGGTCTGTGGGTGTGTGTAAGCCTAATGTGGAAGGGGGATATGATATGAATCTGACGCTTTTTTTTAAGGCGCAAGCATGGGTTTATTTTGGATTCATTATATCGGGCGTAACATTAATCGGATGCGTTATTTATCTAATTTATGCTACAATTATAAAAACTGCCTATCAACAGGCAAGCACAGAACATGAATCACTCAATCATTAAAATTTACAGTTTTCTAAAGGAGAATATTCGCTATGAGTTGGCGTTGTTTGTTTTGGCGTTTGTCTTTCTGGTGAATAATGATTTTTTTGTCGATCGAACAATCCGCCCAGAAGATTGTCAGAATGGGGGGTGCGTGGCGGAAGGGGAATTTAAGCCGAACTTGTCCAAGAGCAAGCCATATTATTACATTGAAAATATTCCAGCGATTGAAAGGGGTAATTATTATAGCCTGACCCTTCAGCTAAAGTCGGATCGAGACACTAAGATTATTGTTAGGGTAACCAGTGATTCATTGACTGAGCAAGAAGTCAAGACGCTTGATCTACGGGGTGGAGCTGATTTTGTTTTTCAACAACTATTGTTTAAGGCTGACAAATACTACTCCAAGGTATTTATTGAAAAAGAAAATTATGAAGACGAAAGTAATATTTTTGTTTCAAGTGTTAATGTTTCCAGGTTGGACATCAAAAATGATAAGGAGCTAGCAGCATTGAGCCCAGCCACTTTTGGAGCAGTTAATTTGGGGGTAATTGACCAAGAACAGATAGCTGATGAGAGTGTTCTCTATGCGAATTTGCAGGAACCAAAAACTACCCTAGGTCAAACTTTCATCGCTGCAGGTGATTATATTTCCGGAGTAACCTTAAAAATGGAAGTGACCAAGCCAGCAGACGTGGGATCTCGCCAGTTCAATCTGCAATTGAGAAGGGTTGAGAGTGAGGGAGAGATGATAAAAGCAGAGGATTCGATTATAACCAACTTTGGTTTTTCGCTTAGTGGCATAGAGCGTTATAGACAATTAGATGGAACATTTCGCTTTCCAATTTTTGCCAGATTAGAAAAGGGTGAAAGATATTTGTTAAGTATCGACAATAAGAAAATAGAAGATAACAAATACAGCTATCTTGCATTGCGAGGTTCCGATAATGATAGCGCTTATCCAAATGGATCAATGACTTTGCAGAAAGTAAAGACAATATATAAACTGGACCGTGATTTATTTTTCAAAATTCATGGGGCGAGCTTTACCCAAAGCGGTGGGAGAAATATGTTGAGTGCATCATTGGCCGAGGATTTGGGAAATGGCCATGGTTCATATGTTTATAAAAATAAGAGCGAGGAAGCAGACATGCTGGATGTCTATGCCAAAAGTGCGGACGTGGAGTTCAATGGAGAAGACGGTGTGATTGCTGGTCGCGTTGATGCTGATGATTCATTCTGGATATATCAGATTGAGACCGCTTATCCTTTTAGTAGGTTGGCAATAGGCGCTGAGCAAGCAGATAAAGATTGGGGCGGAGTAACTCTGGAGTACTCCTTTGATCAGAAGAAATGGGAGGTGCTTCAGTCGATAGATGATAGCGGATTTCAGAAGTTCGATGCAACTATCTTGGGGGACGGACGAAGCGATGTGATTTTTTTGAGAACCTCCCCGGATGAGTCAAAAAAGGGCAAATCGAGATTCTACGGACTGAAGAATTTCGAAATCAAAGGCGAGCTGATTATTAAATAGTCAGCCTTCAATAAAATGATTTTTATGAAAAAATTCCTAACCAAAAGATCGTCTATAGAAATGCTGTTTGTTGTGATTGCCGCTAGCCTAGGAATTTATTTGGGGTGGCTATGGCGGGATGTAGCGGCTTTTGTTGTTTTCATTTTCATTATTGTCCATCCGGTTCCAATCAAGTGGTTGGCCATTCCAACTCTAATCCTTCTAGTCGTAACTCCTATTTTCTTAACCCTACTAAAGCAAGAAGCTATCGCTGAAGATCTAGCCGTGAGCGCTTATTATTTCCTGGTTATGTCAGTGATGATGGGAATCTACGAACTGCAAGGAGGGGAGAATAAAAGAGCATAAAGAAGCTTTTGGATATGAAGAAGGGGCTAAAGCACTCGTTGTGCCTTAGCCCCTCTTCCTTGTCCTCCTCTTTGATCGCGCTAGTTGAGCGTAATCGGCCAGGGATTCACTGCGCCGGTGGCGAAGTTCAAGTAGGCCTTGTCCAGCAGGCTGTTGTAGCTGCCGTTACCGTCGATGTCCAGGTAGAAGGTCTTCCCGTTACGGAGAACTCCAACCCTGATCACCCCGGTTCCATCCCAGTCTCCGGTAAACGGTTTGTCACCGACAGCTGTCCCGAACAGGTATTGCGTGTCGATGGTTGATCCGTCCCAGAGCCCGTTGTTATTTGTATCCCAGCACCAGGTTCCACTGAGGTATACTCCGACTTCGTCCACTCCATCTTGATTGATGTCTCCGGACACCGGCTGTGGATTGGTCAGGCCAGTCGTGAAGGTGAAGGTCCGGTCCAGCAGGCTGCTGTAGCTGCCGTTACCGTCGATGTCCAGGTAGAAGGTCTTCCCACTTCTGAGAACCCCAATCCTGGTTCCTCCGGTGGCGGTCCATCTGCCGGTAATTGGTTTGTCTCCGACGGTTGTTCCGAAGAGATACTGTCGGTCGATGACCGAGCCGTCCCAGACGCCGTTACCGTTCCAGTCCAACCACCAGATCCCGTTCAGGAAGAGTCCGATCTCGATGATTCCATCGTTGTTCCAGTCTCCAGCCACCAGGATTGCCCCGGTAGAGCTGGGTGGATTGAAGGTGGAAATCAACTTGTCGATCGGTTCTCCGTCCCAGGTGCCGTTGTGGTTCTGGTCGATGTACACGATGTTGCCGGCGGCAACGGCGAGGGTGGCAGGGGAG
>SCTJ01000128.1 GCA_004297805.1 Patescibacteria group bacterium
CCAATGAGACCTGACGGTTTTTGCAAAAGCCATGAGTGCCGGAATTTTGGCGGTTTCAACTTCATTACACCACTGCGTCAGGAACGCAGTAGCAGCCGGCTTGTTGGACGAAGCCGCTAGCGCGGAGGAAAAAGCGCAGCGGCGCCCGATTGGATTCAAAATATAACCTCATTCCCTCGACCGAGGGGTTGTTCGACAACGAATCATGAGGTTACCCTACAATGGAAGCATCCGTCAAAACAATTTTCGACCGGAACTACGAGTCGCATCTGAAGCATCTGAAGCTCAAAGGGCTGCAGCCTAAAACCATCGATGCGTATTCTCGCGCCATTCGCCGGGCGGGCGACTATTTCGATTATCAAATCGATAATCTATCCGAGCACGAGCTGACCGACTACTTTGCCGACTTAGTAGAGTCGCATTCTTGGAGTGCGGTGAAGCTCGATCTGTACGGCTTGAGGTTTTACTATGATCATGTCTTGCGAAAACCCTGGGTAGCTCCCGATCTGATCAAGCCGCCCAAAAGCCAGCATTTACCGGACATCGTCACCATTGAAGAGGCTCAACGGATTTTCGCCGCGACGCGCGTACTCAGTTATCGTGCGATCTACTTCACGCTTTACAGTCTGGGGTTGAGGCTGGGCGAAGGATTACGGCTCCAGGTGGGGGATATCGATGCCGCGCGAGGGCGCGTGCATATCCGCGACGCCAAAGGCAACAAGGATCGCTTCGTTCCCCTGCCGAAAGCGACGCTCGCGCTCTTGCGAAGCTTCTGGCAGGTGCATCGCAACCCCGTGCTGTTGTTTCCTAATCGTCATGGCGGTTTGCAAGGAGCGCGAAGCGCCACGACGCCGCTGGATCGCGGTGGGGTGCAGACGACCCTGCGCAAAGTCGTCAATGATTGCGGGTTAAAAAAAAGATTACGCCCCATTGCCTGCGCCATAGCTATGCAACCCACCTGATCGAGGCCGGCGTCGATCTGATCGAGGTGCAAAAATTTCTCGGTCATCATTCTATCCTCACCACCGCGCGCTATACCCATCTGACCGATCAGACCAAGCATCACGCCATCGAACGGATCAACGGCTTGATGGATGGCTTCAATGTGAGCTGGGGGCAGGTCAAATGATCCGGCTGGCTACCGTCATCGACGCTTTCGAAGCCGACTTCTTGGCGCAGTATCGGCACACGCTCTCGTCCGACCATCTCCGGGCGCTCGCCGCCATGAAGCACTGTCGCACGCACGCCAGCCCGAAGATGCTGGCAGAATGCTCGGAGTGCAATCATCGCAGTTTGGTTCCGCACTCCTGTGGTCATCGCCATTGCCCGCACTGCCAACACCATGAAAGCCAGCAATGGCTGGAGCGACAACTCAAGAAGCAGATGCCCGCCGAGTACTTTCTGCTGACATTCACCCTTCCCGCCGAATTCAGGGCGCTGAGCTGGGCGCATCAGAGCGTCATCTACGATTTGCTGCTGCGCAGTGCTTGGGAAACGGTCAACACGTTCAGCCAAAACGACAAGCAACTGCAAGGCGTCCCCGGCGCTATCGCCGTGCTGCATACGAATACGCGCCCGTTGGAGTATCACCCCCATGTGCATTTGGTCATGCCGGCGGCGGCGGTCGATGCCAAGAACCGGCGCTGGCGAACCAAGCGAGCCAAGAAAGGGCGCTATTTGTTCAACCATAAGGCGTTGGCAAAAGTCTTCCGCGCGAAAATGCTCGCGGGGATCGAAGCCGCCGGCTTGTCGCTCCCCGGTCGCTACCCCACAACCTGGGTGGTCGATTGCAAATCCGTCGGCGCCGGCGATAAGGCGCTGATTTATCTGGGGCGCTATCTCTACCGCGGCGTCGTTCGAGAGCAGGATATCGTCGCGTTCGACATGGCGAATGGCGGTCAAGTGACCTTTCAATATCGAGACGCCAAGACCCAGAGGATGGAGCGTAAGACCGTTTCCGGCGCGAAGTTCCTGTGGCTAGTGCTTCAGCATGTACTACCCAAAGGCTTCCGGCGCGCGCGCAACTTCGGTTTTTTGCATCCCAATTGCAAGTCCTTAATCGCCTTGCTGCATGTGTTGTTGAAATACGTTCCGACGTTGGCGTCAACTGAAATCAAGGAACGACCGCCCATCGTGTGCCCTTGCTGTGGGGCGGCGATGAAGATCGTGCAAACTCGGCTGCGATCTCTTTCCGGCCCCATGCCGACGCCAGTTGTCGCGCGTGGAGATCGATGACCGTGTAAGCGGTGCGACAATTCAGTTGAAATAGGGGCGTCGATTCCCGAAAGCCGAGGGTTTCGCTGGGCTTGAAGTGGGGCATCATCGACTAAAAATCGCCATTATCGGGTTGAGGCCACCGACAGCCGCGTGCTCGCAGCGGCCCCTTCCATCCTCGTCTTTCCGGTAGGCAATCAAACCGGATAATTCTAAAAATATATGTAACTACTCAGGTTGTTTTGCATACCAAGGCCATCGAAGTACTGACGCTCCCAACGGAGGTGGATGTCGTTCCACGGGAGTAGGCATTGCGGGGCGACCCCACCGGATCTCCGAGCAAACGTCTGGGTTACGCCACAGAGGGGATGAACGGCTTGCCAGCAAGCGCGTTTTTGATGGATCCGAGGATGTTTAGTCCGTTCTTACGGGCGGTTGAGATGTATCCCCGGATGCGGGCAAACTCTTCAGCGCCCGTCAGCGTCCTGAAAGCCCCTGAGACTTTCATTTTCGTCTTGATCATCCGAATGTCGCGTTCGCTCAGGTTATTATCGAACGGAACACGGAAATCGTTCATGAATCTCAGTGTATCCGCTTGGAAATTTCTCAGCCGATCCAGTAGGTTACGAGGAGGGCTTTGCTTCTTTCGCCCCTTGCGTCCTGAAGGGCTTTCGTCTTCGGGCGGCAACGGATTGGCGGCGTAACCGTCAGCCAATACCTTCTCGTAGTTCTGCACGAACTTCGCCTTCATCCCCTCGGGCAACTCCGTTGCCCCCTTCTTCTTGGCGGCGTCTACCGCGCCCTTGATATCGCACAGCACGCCGATCATGTCCTTTGCCCATGGCTGCTGCCAACTCTCCACAACGCCGACCAATTCACGCAATTGATGGGCATTGCATGCACCGTGATCGCACTCAGTGAACTGAAAATAGGGTTTCCAGTGGTCGTGAATCATGCTCCCTTTGAATTTTGGAATGACACCCATCTCATTCATCGCTTGCGCCCCGCGCTTGGCATGAACAGCGTAATGCGTGAGCTTGTCGGTCGATGCAACATGTATCCAGTGCAACTTGCCTTTGACGCGTATTCCCGACTCATCCACATGAAGGATCTCACTCGCCACCAAGCACGTTTTCACCGCTTCTTCCGCCGGCTTTACGCTCTCAGATACGGCGTGATTCGCCTTCAGCACAAAAGACTCCGACAGGTTATGCTGAAACATATCCTCAAATAGTTGCGTGGTTCGGTCTAGCGGTATGTAATGTTGCGTATTCAGATAGGCACAAAAACTCGTGACACCGTCACCGTACTGTACCGCCGCATCAACTTTCGGCGGAAATTCGCCACAATTCACCGTGCCACATGCCGGGCAAACCTTGGTTTGGGCTACATGCTCCGTGACCTCGATTCGCATCGGAGGGAGATCAAAGACTTGCCTCGATTCACTTCCCGATACGGATACCCCCGACAGATCCCCCTTACAGCTTATGCAGCATCCAGGCGCATGCTCCTCCACATGATCAGGCGGCTCTGTAGCTTTTAGCGTGTGCCCCTTATGACCCGGTTGCCCCCCGTTTGCCTTCTCTCCCGGCTTGCGCAGGCTTTTCGGCGCCGGTTTCTTGTACCCATCTTGGGATGGCGGCTTGCTACTGTTGTGACTGTCCTTATCCAACCTGGCTTTCAGCGCTTGAATCACCTCCGCCTGTTTTCTTACCTGCTCCGCCAGTTCTCCGATCACCTCTCTCATCCGATCCATTAGAGTCTATGCACAATAACCTATCATGGAGTATCGTAACCGTTTCCAAGTGAAATCAGGGGGTTGCCATGCTTACCGAGTTGACGCTGCGAAATAATCCTTCTTTAATAGAGGCCTTTACGGGCATCCCTGCTGACGTGTTTTGGGCGAAGGTGGCGGAAATGGCGGCAAAGTTGCCTGAGTACGAGGATGCTAGACACAGCCGCGAAGGTCGTCAACGTGCGATAGGTGCAGGACGGAAGTTTGCGCACCCATTGGCGCAGCGAGTGGTGGCCATTTCGTCGTATCTACGACTTCATGTGCCGCAAGCGGTAATTGGGTTGATGTTCGAGATATCGCAATACGATATCTCGCGCGACCTGCGTCGCTTACTGCCGCTGATTCAGGATGTCCTACCTTGCCCGGATCTATGGGAGATTGAAAAAGAAGAGCCGGGAAGTCTGATGCCTTTAACATTCGAGCAACTGACGGATGCACATGCGCTGGTGGATGCCACCGAACAACGTGTCTCACGTCCCGGTAAAGATAACGAGACTCGCAAGCAGTTTTTCTCTGGGAAGAAGAAAGCATTTACTATTAAAACTCAACTGGTTACAGATGGAGAGCATCATATCGTAGCGATTACAACCGCCGTTCCTGGAGCGGTGCATGACAAGAAACTCAGCGATAAGGCATGCACATTGGAACGGTTGCCGGATGGCTGCGAAGTCGAGGCCGATAAAGGATATCAAGGGATGGCGGAACAAGTCAGCTTGGTGACTGTGGTCAATCCTGAAACTGGCAAGGTGCAAGAAGTTCCCCGCATAACCGTCCGTATTCCTTTCAAAAAGCCCAAAGGAAAAGATCTGACGAAGGAAGAGCGCGCGTTCAATCATCAGGTGGGAGCATTCCGCGTGCGTGTTGAGCATTGCATTGGCTGGGCGAAAAACTGGGCGATTCTCGCCAATCGCTTTCGGTGTGATCACTCGATCTATACTTCAGTCATGCGCACGATTTGCGGACTGGTCAACGCACAGACTCAACGCTGGCAAGCCGCCCGCGCATCCGCCAATTGTGCATAGACTCTAGTGAAAGACTGGAATGCTGGTTGGGCAACGTATGCGTGTTGGAGTTACGTCGCGGGCAGCCCGACGCCACGGGGCGACGTGGCAGGGTGGTCGACTATCG
>SCTJ01000049.1 GCA_004297805.1 Patescibacteria group bacterium
GTCCATGAAACGGACAAAAATGGAGTTTACACGGGCAAGTACCTTTTCGAGCCGTCGAAAAACAAGGGAGCCGTAGTGAAACAATATGTTTTTGAAAATAAACTCACTCTCAAAGATTCCTACGGGGTGGGGGACACAGAGTCGGATGCGAGCTTTCTGAAACTAGTGGATCATCCGATCGCTTTTAATCCGAACCAGAATCTCAAGGACATCGCGGTGGCCAAAAAATGGCAAATTGTGGTGGAAAAAAAGGATGTGGTCTATCGGATTGATTGCAGTCGGGGAAAGTGTGATTTGTAATTTAGTTTTTCCATTAGGTCTATGAATTGGATTAATGAGTTTACTGACAAGTTTTTGCTCCGAACGCTTTGGCTCTGGTTGCCTTTCTATGCCTTGATAGTATTGACGAAAGACATCATTCTTAAAGCCGAGAGAAAATAGACGATAGGTCGCAGTATAGCTGAAAACAAAAACACCCCCATGGTGGGGGTGTTTTCTTGGTTCAAGCGCCCGATTGCTACTTTGTGACCTGCTTGATGAG
The DNA here is from genome assembly GCA_004297805.1 of Patescibacteria group bacterium. Classification (GTDB taxonomy): domain Bacteria; phylum Patescibacteriota; class Minisyncoccia; order Moranbacterales; family SCTJ01; genus SCTJ01. The sequence goes on from SCTJ01000049.1 coordinate 542, forward strand.
CGCGGCCAATGCGGCTGGCTTTTCCATGGCTAGCTGAGACAGAGCCTTGCGGTCGAGCTCAACCTTCTTGTCTTTCAAGAGTTTCATGAATTTGCTATAGGTCAGACCGTTTTCCCGGAGTCCGGCGTTAAGTCGGGTGATCCAGAGGGAACGCATAGTGCGTTTCTTGGTACGTCGATCGCGGTAGGCATATTTACCTGCTTTAAGTAGTGCTTCCTTGGCGGCGCGGAAAGTTGATTTGCGCTTCCAGCGATAGCCTTTAGCCATCTTGATAACCTTCTTGCGTCTTTTGCTGGCGGCTACGCCGCGTTTCACTCGTGTCATGGGTATATATTGTTAAATCGTCAAATTGTTGAGTTGTCGAGACAATTAACCGTTTGGCAATTTAATCGATTAGCAAATAAAATCCTAAGCTTGCAATGATCGCAGCACGTTTTTCTCATCCGCCTTGAACAGTCGTCGGTCGCGCCTCTTGGCGCGTCCCACCTTTCCGGTTTCCTTGGCGTTGTAATGGTTTTGTCCGGTAGTACGGCGCAGAGCTTTGCCGCGCTTGGTGACTCGAATTTTCTTGGCAACGGCTTTCTTGGTTTTCATCTTGGGCATAAATTTATTCTGGAACAATTAAAATATTGAATCCTCCGGGGAACCGTTTGATTGGCTCCTCCACCCGAATAGGAATAGTAATTTTGGCAACGAAATCCTGGAGAATGTTACGGGCCAGATCTTGGTGCGCTTTTTCTCGTCCCTTGAGAATAATTTCGATTTTGACCTTATCTCCCTTGCCTAAAAACTTCTCTGTTTGATCGTGTTTGAAGTTCAAATCATGTTCACCCGTGCGCAGACCCAAGCGAACCTCCTTGGTATCAATTTTCTTTTGCTTAGCCTGTGAAGCTTGTTGCTGTTTGGCCTGCTGGTACTGAAACTTGCCATAATCCATGATGCGGCAGACGGGTGGTTCGGCATTGGGGGAAACTTCGATCAAATCTAATATGCGATCGCGAGCAATCTGCGTGCCTTCTTGGGGGGTCATCTCTCCTAAATTCTGCCCATTTTCATCAATAACCACCACGCGGTTAGCGCGGATATAGTCGTTAATTCGATAGCGGGGGACAACTTTGGCTTTGGGTTTGAACCCGTAACGTCTACGAATATGGGTATGTTTTATTTATTAGGCTGTGCCGCGTGTTCATGAGCGGCTAGCTATGCGGTCCCCGTAAAGTAATTTGCTGATGCAAATTACCACGGGGCGCTTCAAATCATTCGCTTTCGGCTTATGATTTTACGCGGTGGAGTTGATGGGAATTGCACCCATGTCCAAAATCGTTATTTAAAAATATTCTACAAGCTTAGTTTATTTGTTGAGAATGACCGAATCAAAATAAACAAAAGATCGGTCATCTTTCCCTGGCAATTCTTATTGTTTACAGCAGGGAACCGCAAACAACCAGCTCAATGATTGACACCGGCAGCTGTCTATTGAGCATTGGCAGGCCGATGGCTTCAGACAGTTAAGCTAAAGCAGGAGCAAAAGCGAACGAACTTGCGAAAGTCGCCTTTACTTTTGATAAGAAGTTTGCACTTATATCGTTTATGGACGGTTTCATGACGCAACCATAATGGTCAGCTTGCATATTTTTAAACTACAACTTGTCGAAACTAGACAACCCCTGTTCGTACCGCTCGCCCAGAGAGGTGAGAACAGCGAATGACTAGTAACTTTTGACGGCTCTTTCTGCCTGCCGTTTGGCCTCTTGCTTGGCGATGGTTTGGCGCTTATCGTACTGTTTTTTCCCTTTGCCAACAGCGAATTCCAACTTCAAAAGTCGTTTCTTAGTATACACACGAATGGGTATCAGCGTCAAGCCTTGAACCGCCATTTTTCCGAGTAAATGCTTGATTTCTGAACGGCGCACCAAGAGCTTGCGCGGGCCAGTCGGGTCATAGCCAGCTACCTCTCCAGCAAAGGGGTAGGGCGGGATATGGGCATTGGTGAGGTACAGCTCATCACCGTGGCGAGTGACAAAGGCGCCTTTAAGGCTCAGGTGGCCGGTTTTGACCGATTTTACCTCTTGGCCAGTCAACACTAACCCGGCCTCATAGTGGTCGAGAAGTTCATAGTCGAAAGTGGCTCTTTTGTTGACGGCAATGGTGGGCATGCAGGTATTGTAGCACGATCTGCCGCTAAAAGTGCAAACCCGTCCTTGGCACGATAGCCGCAGACGGGTTGCTGATGGATGACCGGCGGACTTAGTCCGTCCGGGGGACGCTTCCGCCTTCGCCGAAGACGAATGCGTAGATGGAGATTCCACCAATCATCAGAATCCAGATGATGATGGTGGCCTCGAAGGTGAGGTGGATGATGTAGATCACCTTGAGCCAACCGGTCGGGATGTTGATCAGGGTCTTGTAGACGAGGAAGGGGACGGCGATGAACATCAGGACAATAGCGACGGCCACCAGCTTTTTGAGCATGTCTTTCTCCTTGGTTGAACGGAGTGGTGTGGGGTGCTAATGAAGGTCGCACGGACCTTCTCAGTCAACAGCCTCAACCCCTTTCGGCCACTGCTGCTCCATTCATCCGGATTGCAGTGCTGGCCATCATTGGGCACACGCGAGGCGGTAACTGAAAGCAATCGGCCATGAGTACCTGAGCGGTCCCGTAGAGCGAAGCTACGATTGTAAGCAGCTGCTCGGTGGTTGACTTCGGAACGCTGCAGCCATCACAGCTGATTTTCTGTTGCGGATTGGTGATCCTGATGATGCAGATCCTTCCTCCCAGTCCACGTTTCCAATGACACAGATCGAACTGACAATGCGCGCAGTCCTTCTTCGTATCGGCCACGGCACTTTCCTCCCTGGTTGAGTGACGTTTAAGCCAAAATCCTCCTTGATTCATTTATAACACGGCCGAAATATTTGACAACTTAATGGGGTAATATATACTGGTACCTAGGGGGGAGGTATAATCGCATAACGCATAACGCATAACGCTCTACGTTCCACGTTTAACGAAACAATATGGATCAAGATCGGGAAATTTTAATTGCTCTCAAAAAAGGACGGACACATCTGGAAAATGTTATCCGGATGGTTGAGGACAAAGAATACTGCATTGATATTTTGCAACAAAATTTGGCAGTGATTGGCCTGCTTAAGGCGGCTAATGGACGCCTCATGGAACGTCATCTGCACAGCTGCTTTGCCAACGTCATGAAAGGATCCAACGAAAAGCGCAAGCAGGAAATGATCGAAGAAATTTTGCGAATTAACAAATTATCACAATAAATAATAAAAAAATATGTTAACCAAAAAAATCTACATTCAGGGCATGCACTGCGTGAGTTGCGAAAAGCTGCTGAATGACGAGTTTCGAACGGTAACAGGGGTCAAGGACGTGAAGGTGGATCGCAAAGCTAACGTGGCGGAAATATTCTATGAGGATCAAGCACCTGACTTTGCGGCGTTAAAAAGCGTGGCCAAGAAGTTCGGCTATGATGCTTTTGAATCCCAACCCAAAATCGCCCAGAAAAAAATTAATTGGCCAGAGTGGGGGAAGGCTTTGGGAATCACGGCGCTCCTGTTGATTGCCTATCG
>SCTJ01000050.1 GCA_004297805.1 Patescibacteria group bacterium
GGCCAATTGGCAAAAGATGTGGCGATGAAGCTGGAAACGGCAAGCTTGGGCTTCAGAAGACACAGAGCTCCAACCTTCAATGAAGGAGGTGAAACCCAAGCTAGGACCCAAGCTTCCTCAGGCCTGAGGAACTTGAGTTGTTTGGGTCTGGGGGGCAGGAGCCGCAGGCGCTGGTGCGGGTTCGACCAAATCAGACAACCCGAACGTGAGTGTAATTTCCTCGGCAATAACCGCTTTTTCCTGTCCCACCCGGATCGCACCCTCAAAGGAAGCCAAAGGCATCTTCGAACGCTTCGGCTTGATCGACAGTGCAAGAATATCGCCAGGCTTGCACACGCGGTGAGCCCGGACGCTTTCACAACCAGTAAAATAGATCGTAGACGGGCTGACTACCTTGCCTGCCTCGGTGGGAAGTCCCTCAAGCAAATAAAGCACAGCCAACTGCCCCAAGGCTTCCAACATGATCGAAGCCGGCATCACGGGGTTGCCCTTGAAATGACCCTGGAGAAAAAACTCCTGTCCCGTAATGCGGTATTTGCCATTGGCTCCCGTCGAGCTGACAGACGCCTCGTTCAGGAAAAGAAAAGGAGGCTGAACCGGCATGATCGCGCCGATCGACTCGATCGGGAAAAACTTAGTCGGCTTCGGCAATGCAAAGCCACGGATCTTGCAGTCAATAAATGTCTTAACATCCCCTACAGTGCGCAGGTTACGCAACTCATCGTTGTTGATCGACATCTGAAGGACATCCTCAACCAAGATGATGATTTCCATCATCGTTAGCGAATCGATACCCAGATCTTCAATCAGGCGGATGTCATCATCGGCATCCTTGAGCTTGGCACGGAGATCAGGCTCCACAAATCGCTCGATGACTCCGATGACAACGGCAGGAACATGGTCCGCATTGCCAGTCTTGCGAAACTGAACTGCAGCTTCAAAAGTCGATGGAGAACAACGCCTTAAAGACTCTCTAAGAAGCGTTTCGTCTTCAGGAGTCAAAGGCTTTAACTGCAAAGCATTACCCTTCGGTAGACCGGGATTGGTATTGGCTGATTCTGCCATTGTCCGTCTCTTGTAAGTCAGCGTGGTTTGCCTTGTAAACCCATTTCTTTTTCCAAATTGGGAGCAGGCGGACGCGGCTGAGGGTCAAGGTCTTGGACTTGGAGACAAAACCAAGCGAGCCACTGACAGTAGTAGTATTGCGCCAGCCAGCGACTTGCCAGTCAAGCAGGCCCCTCTCATTTTGCATAAGTGGAAAGCCACTCTGGTATAAGAATGCGGAGGATTTAGCCAAGGGACTCTTCGTTGCAGCCATTCCGAAATATTCTATCCACTTCCAACCCCTGGATAATCGCACTGATTACCGGTTCCTTGGGGTTTTTTGCCAATCAGTTTCCACTTGGGATACTTGGAGGATCTCAGATCGTGGCAGGTGGAGTCTTTACCCTAATTGTAGCGGTGTATCATGGGGTGCTGCCGGGTGTGCTCGCAGCCGCGATTGCATTCAGTCGCTGTTATCTGCTTTGGGGCGACTGGACCGCACTCATTCTCTACAGCGCCGAGGCAGCCTTCGTGAGCCACTGGAGTAGCAAACGACAGGCTCCCCTGATCGGTGACTGCCTTTTCTGGGGATTCA
>SCTJ01000130.1 GCA_004297805.1 Patescibacteria group bacterium
TGAAACAGGTATTTCTCGGGTATTATTCGATGACCCAAGCGTAACCTTTAACTCTAATCAAGCGCTCTTGACCTCTATGAAACCTACGAGTGACATTGCTGAAGCTAAAAAACAGTTGTGGTCGGGTGTTCTTACGAACTTATTTGCAGATGCGCTTGAAACGCTTGCTGAATGGGAGCCAGATAGCTTTGGTGACTTAGTAGGCACTGAGGATAATTGGACACTTAAGATTATGTGGCCATCGGTCATGCAGAAGGAAGACCCAATCTTCCAGAATATGCTTTTGAATCGCTTTAATGCGGGTACAATGAGCCTACAGAGCTACTTAGAACAGCAAGGTGAGAGCAAAGAAGAGGTTGACCGTCTCCGTGACGAGCTTACTGACCCTGTTACAAGTGCTATCCTTGGTAAACAGGTACCACTCCTTGCGCAGACGCTTATTAATGCTGCCACTGCTGAGATACAAGCATGGTACCAGGCTAGTCTTCCTCAAACACAAATTGCACAGCAAACAGCGAACCAACAAGGACTAGCTGATATTGCTGCAGCTGGAGGGAATGGAACTCCAGGTATTAATGATGCGGGCGGGGGTGCAGCACCAGCCCAAGTAGCGACACCTGCCCAAAGTGTACCGGGGACACAGCCAATTAGTCAGCCTGGGAGTGGAGCTAGTACAACCTCGCCTCAAGGGGCGTTAAATCAGGCTACTCAAGCCATAGGAGGGTAAACTATGCCATCCGCAACATCACTCTTAAAAAGCGCAGCTAGTACAAGAAAGAAAATCCTCGCCCAGCAAGATGCTGAGGTGGCTTTCGACTGGTCTAATTCTGCTCAAACCTATGATGATTATGTAGCCTACTCGAAATATCTTAATGACCGACAATCTAAAGTCTCTGACCCCTCTCAAGCGTTAACGTATGCCAAAACAGCTGTAGCAGCTCGTAGAAGCTATACTAGTAATGAGTTACAACGCCAACAAATGGCAATTATGGAAGGTCGGAGCACGACTAGCGATAAGATGAACTCAGTCTACTCACTGTACCAGCAAGCGGTAGAGAATCAGGACTTTAATCTCGCCCAGAACCTCGCTAGCCAGTACGATTCACTCTCTATTAAGTTACAAAATGAGGCTGATGCTGCACAGAAGGTGGCTGGTGCTATGGCGATGAATGGCGTTAAGACCCTCGACCAGTTAGCAAAGAAGATGACTAAAGGAACGGAACTCATCGAGCTACCTGATGGAACAGTCATTAAACCACTCGCTATGCTTAACGAAGAAATGAAAACCAACGGTCAAACTTCAGCCGACTATTTCGGTGAAGCTTTGCGAACGGTTCAAGCATTACAGGGTGTGATTAGTGATGCCTATAATGGGGCAACCACCCAAGATGTCGTTGACTCTATTGAGAGCAAGTATGGGGACTATATCTCAGGTGAGAAGAAGTTTAAGTTACTCGGCACAGACCTTACCTTACAAGATATAGACCTCGCCTATAGAAGTAGTCTTGCGAATAATCCATTGTACTCACCTCAAGAAATACGCAATGAAGCTACTGGTGCACTTGAGTACAAACTTGCTAAGAATAAGATTGATAACTTTATTTGGACCCGGAATGACGACGGCACATATCAAGCCACACAAGAACGCACTAAAGTACCGTCTCCATATCAAAAGCTTGACGCCAAGATTACCAATGAAGGTTACTTCTTGGGCGAATCTGGGAAGAGTGGCGTTAGTAATATAGGTACAGGTGAACAAGTTAAGACTGCGAGTGCTGCAAGTATTAATGACCGACTTAAAAAACAAGGTATCGTTGCTTCTCAGAATGGTGATGGAAGCTTGAGTTTGGTTCTACCTAGTGGTGAACAAGTGCAGGGCACAATTCAACCCGATGGTTCAATTCGTTACTTTGGGAAGCCAGGAGATTACTCAGGTAATCAAGCAGGCATGTATGAAATTAATCTCTTTAACGGCAATACACGTGAAGTCGCACCAGATGAGATATCTATGTTTGGCGACCAGTCACAATTTGGTGGATTACTTTCTAAAGCCTCTGACCAGGGCATCCGTATTACGCAGAACCTTACGGGTGTTAATAAATCTCCAGAAGGACTGCTTCGCAATGCCAAAATTACAAATATAAAGAATGATTTTAGCGGTATGAGTGTACCAGTACTTGCAAGAAACCTCCAAGGTACACCATCAAGTATTCTACAAAACGCCGGACAAGTTAAAGAACTCCAAGCACAAAAACAAGTGCAGTTGCAACAGCAAGCTGCACAATTGCAAGCTTCCCAGACGTTTAATCTTAACCAGACACCTATACAGCAATTTGCGAGTAATGGTGCTCCGATACGTCAGTTGACGGTTGCACGCCCAACAGCACAGCCAAAACTGTCTGTAGCTGCTCCTGTAGCTCAACCTAAACTAAACGTTGCAGCTCCAGTGGCACAACCTAAACTTACAGTTGCTAAACCAACCGCACAACCTAAACTAGTGGTAAGATAACATGGCAAACGATTTAGCTGCACGTTACGCCCAGCAGGTTGGGGGTATAAAAACTGGTAACTCTGGTGCTACTGGTGGGTTTGCTACGGCTGCAGTAAGTGGTAAACCTATCCCGGCGAAGACTGAATTTGTAGCGCCAAAAGCACCAAGTTTACCCGGTATCGTGCAAAAAGGTGTAGATGTCACGAAGCAAATTGCCAATGCAACAGGCACAGTAGCGCAAGCAGTCGGTAGATTCGCTGTCAATACTCCTAAATATGTAGCAAATGATATGAAACCATTTGCTACAGGTATTGCCCGCACCCTCCCCGGTGGGCAAAACGATATTAAACAGCAACAAGCCTACCAGCGAGCATTAGACGCATCTCTTCTACAAGTTCAAAAGTCGTATAAAGCCGGTAAAATGTCAAAAGAAAATTACCAGAAAGCGTTGCAGGGCTTGAGCCAAAGTTACGCTGATGTTAGTAAGGAGACTGCACAATTATTAGCAAGTACTGACAGAGGTAACGTTCTTACTTCAGCTGCTATGACAGCGGGAGATATATTGAGTGCAGGAAGACTATCTGGTACAAAAGTAGCGAGTAATTCATTAGTAGGACAGGCTGCGAATGGCGTTGGTAAGTTTATTGATAAAGTACCAGCTGGTAAGGCATTGCTAGAGCGGAATGCTGCAGCAGTTGTAGCAAGAGATGCCCAGAAGCTAGCTGGAGAAACAGCACAACAGTGGTTAGCGAGAGCGGGTAAAGATATTGGCGTTGGCCTACTTATTAAGCGTCCCATTTTTTATCAACAGAATATAGAGGGCGGCGAAAAGGTCTATAAAGAGATTATGAATGGCAATTACCCAGAAGCTCTAAAGACCTCTGCATGGTTAGGGACTCAGATGTTACGTGGAGGACCAGTCGGGGCGTTCTTTAGTGGAGCTGCGAAATTAAAAACAGGTCTCGCGACAGCGTCCTACGGGAAACATTCTTTTATAGATGAGATTAGTAAGCAGATTGGTAATAAAAATCCTTCACAAATAGCTCGTTTTCTTACTACTATTCAGAAGAAATCACCGAAAGAGTTTGAAGAGGCTAATAAGGTTTTTAAGATTCTACAAGAAACCAACCTACAGACTACTAATGATGATGTGAATAGAGCAGTAGATAACGTACTAACACACTACACGCAGCATAACATACCACTAGAAAACCTCACCCCCTCTCAGATATACAAAGATTTTAGTAACTGGGCGAAAGCTGATGAGCTAGCCCAGAAAACTTTACGAAGTGGGCTGGTAAAAGATGTACGCCCAGAGGAAGCCCAAAAGTATGTTGTAGTACGTTGGGACACACCAACTAAGAATGCTGTCGCAGATACGCTGGAGAAGGCTGGAGAAGGCGCACAGGCGCAGTTAGACGCTATTAATGAAATCGCTGACAGACCTGGAGTTGGGTGGGGGAACAATGAAATCCTACGCAATAAGATTTACAGTATTATTGGTGGTCAAGGAACGGCCAAGGAGAAGGCTGACGCTATTAGAAATATAAGTACAGCGAGTATGATTTTAAGTGATGTTCCAAAAACTGTCTCAAAAGAGCTAGCTGACTTAGGCTACTCTATCGCCGCTCCTGCTGGATATCGTCGGGTGGCTCCTGTAGAGGGAGATTTACGTAATCTAGTAACGGGTGCTATTAAGGGTGATAAGGATGTGTTTGATGTTACTCAAGCGCCAGACCCTACACTGTCAGGTATCGCTGGTGCGCTTGATAAGATGGGGCTCTCACCTCGTTCTGAAAATCAGGTAGCAAACCGTAAACTCTCTGAATCAGTAGTAGCGAATCTAGATGAACTTGGGATGGGGAGTGAGCTCGGTCTTAAGAATACGCAAGGTGGCGATGTAGTAATGGGCGGCCAAGCTATTCTCTCTAAGCTACAGCAGTACGTGGAAAATAAACGTCCAGCACTCGGTCTTGGTCAGAAATCAGCGATTACAGATATTCGTCAACTAACACATGGTGAAGTTAAAGAAGCACTCGGAGTTACAAGCGCTCAAGCAAAACAGATATCTCAGGCTGTTATGAAGGGCTACCTAGACGTTCCACTAGAGTTTAGAGGTCTCGGTGATAAGGTCATAGACGGACTGTATACTTATAACCCACTACATAAGTACTACTCACGTATCCAGAGCGCTTTTAGGTACACATACAACCCATTCTTTCGAGTGCAGGAGCGAGTAGAGACTAAGTTGTTATCGCACGCCCAAGCTAACAATCTCGTCTGGGGTAAATCCAAGAGTACATTGGATTCAGCAGCCAAGCAGCTAGACGATAGCGGAATATTTACGAGTTCTCTGTCCGGCGAGGCGGCCCAAGACCAGGTACTCGGTAGAATTACTGCGAACATCACTCAGGGGCAGAAGCGTGACCTAGCGGGACTTGCATTAGATATGGCTAAGTCAAGAGGTGTAGACCTCCAAACAATGGTAAACGAACATGGCGATGAGCTGGATGATGCGCTACGAGTAGTTGTGCAGTACCCTAAGCACGGCGTCTTGGCCTCTTCACTCGCGCGCACCCTTAATGTAGCCTTCTTCCCAATACGATACAACGCTAAAGTAACAATGCTTGCTGGCAAAGTACTCGCAAAACAGCCGCCAAGTGTACAAGTAGCAGCACTCCACACCATCTTCACTATGAAAGATTGGTTGAAGAGTGATGAGGGTATCCGCTGGCAATCACAACACGCTGACGCTATTCAACTTCTACAGTGGCTTACGCCTATTAACTCAATTCAGTCCACTATGAACCTACTCGGCCACAAACCTAACAGTATAGGTGATTTAGGGAGCCTGGGGGGGCTTCCACTGGGTGTTATAAGCCAAGTCCTGGATGGACAAGGAATAATCAATTTAAACACCCCGTACGTGTCTCCTAAGACCGGTGACGTATTCCCCGACTATATCCCAGAGACTGCAAAGGCACGGGCTGCGACTGCGTTAACCGATATTCTAGGAACCACCTTCACCTATCCCGGTCGTACACTCGGACTCCCCGGTAAAGAAGCTACGATGAAGAAGGTGGTCAAGGCGTTTATCGATACGAACGGTACAGACTTTGATAAGAGGATAGACACTGAGAAACTAACACCGCTACAGAAGCAGTGGATTAAGGTATTAAAAGGTGATACCTCTAAAGAGGCGATAGACGCACTCTATAACTCGCCTGCCCCGGGACAGTTCCAGGGCCCTACACTGCCGCCCCTCTCCCTTCCCTATAAGGTAGTGCCACCAACTACACAAGCAGAGTTCACAAAGCGACGAGGCCTCCCAAGCGGTAAGAAAGCTAAGAAGGAAAAGAACCTAGCGGTCCCTATCACCGCTCAACCAATATCCAACAGTCTCAATACACCAGAATAAGAAGATTACTATCAGCCCCGCCCATAGTACTAGTAGACCTGTAGTAATAGCATCTATAAGTTCATTCATGGGTAAATAGTAGCATAAAAAGAGAAGAGCCCAGATTTCTCTGAGCCCCTTTCTTAACACGAATTGTCCTCGCGGAACTATTGACATACTAACATACATAGCTTACTATGAAAATAATATTCTTAACACGAATATGTGTACGGATTCAGAGAATCTGCAAGAGCTAGACTCGGGAACTACACGGATACCTCAGTTTTATACGGGATACATTGATAGGGCTAGAAACGAAAGAATCGAACCCTATCCCGGTAATACTAGGAAACGGCTAGCAACGAGGGAGCTTCTTATACCACACATGTCAATAGGAGAACTTGATGAGATTAACCAAACAAGATATTGAAGACAAGAAAACTATACGGGGTGGGTGGACTAAGAAACAGCTTTCTCAATGGGGCATACCATGGCCTCCACCTAAAGGTTGGAAACAAAAGCTTACTAGTTCAGGTAACAGTCTTCCCCATCCCCTTAAATGTTCTAAGTGCGACTATGTATCTAAGTCTAAAGTTGATTTGAATGACCACTGGTTACTAGAACATTGACATAAGCACACTTAGTGCTATATTTATCATTAGAAGTATCCATAAGGGTACTCTGTAACAAGGAAGTGAGAACTAAGATGACAGACACACCAACTCCAGGTGAAACTGTAGTCACCGATGCCTCAAAAACAACGGTTACGCCCGCACTCACACCAGCCCCAGCGCCGGTCACTGTAGCGGATAACGGTGAAGCAGAAAAACTACGCAAAGAGCTTGAACAAGCAAAGATGCGTGAGAATCAGCTCGCCAATCAACTCAAATCTAAGGAAGAAGCGGAAGCTAAAGCCAAAGAAGCTGAGTTAGCGGAACAGAATCAATATAAAGAATTGTTTGAGCAGGAAAAAGCTAAACGTGAAGCTTTAGAGTCAGAGCAGACCCAAGCAGAGAAACAGGCAGAGCTTGAAAAAGCTAAAGCTGAAGCACTCTCGGGTTACAGTAATGATGTTAAGGAAGCTGCTGAAGAGATGGATATTAACTTGACCGATACTGATGAAGCATCGGTAAGCAAGTACAAGGAAAAGCTTGAGAAATTAAGCGCACGTGTGACGGGCGAAACGAAAGTAACCCCGAACAATCCTGGCAATCCAACTCAGAAGACTGAATTAACGACCGAACAGCTTCGTGAAGGTCTTGGTAATGAGGACTCATTCCACGAAATCGTTACGAAGAGGTTCCCCGGTATCGCCGCTATGACTTCGCCAAAACGTTCAGCCTAGTTCCTCGCGAAAACAAAGAATAGGACTACATTACTATGCCAATCGGCCTCATTACACCAATGGACCAGGGCAAGACAATGATTGAGGACGTCACTGATTTAATCGTTAATGTCGATTATACCAGCACGCCCTTCTACTCTAGTCTTGCAGAATCGCAAGCTACTAACACTTTGCACTCATGGTTGAACGATACGCTCGCCACTAGTGCAGATAACGCGCAAATCGAAGGTAATGACTTGTCATTCACCGACCTTACTGTGCCAGTTCGTAGCCCTAACATCGTACAGCTATTCCAGAAGGATATTCGTGTTTCGAATACCTCTCAGCGTGTAGCTCACTACGGTATGGGTGACCCTTACACCTACCAGTTGCAGAAGAAGATGAAAGAACTTGCTCGTGACTTTGAGAAGGCTCTCATCGCCGGTACAACTGCGTCAGGTAGCTCAGGTGTCTCTCGCCGTCTTAACGGTGCAATCGCCCTAATCACCACTAACAAAACCGCCCGTAACTCAGGCACTAGCCTTAGCGAAACTGAGTTCAACGATATCCTACAAGGTATCTTTGATTCTGGCACAGATGTTAACGTTGATAAGGCGTTTACTGGAGCCTCACTAAAGCGTGTAATCTCTGGTTACACCGCTGGGAGCACTAAGTTCACCCCAGCTCTACAAGACAAGCTATCTAACACCTTCTCAGTCTACGAAAGTGACTTCGGTGTAGTAACTATCTACTTAGAGCGTGAAGTTCCAACTACTGCTGGTAACAAGGGAATCCTTTTAGTTGACTCTAGCCAGTGGCGCGTAGCCTACCTGACTGATGGTCGCCCTCAGCACATCCCGCTGGCAACTATCGGTTCAGCAAAGCGTGGTATGCTCGAAGCAGAACTCACTCTCGAAGCTCGTAATGAAAAATCGAGTGCATACAGAGCAGGATACGTGTAGGCCTTACCAACTTACTAGGACGAGGACGCTTCGGCGTCCTTTTTCTATTCCTGTGGAAAAACCTTTGATTAAATTAAAGAGATAGTCTACCATCTACCTAATGAGTGATTTTCAAGACCAGTTCAAAAAAGAGGCTGGTAAGCATAAAAGTGCAAAATCTATGGGTGAGGTTGTTGGACTTCCTGATGATGTTGATAAAGAGCGTATTCGTAAGTACTTACTGAAGTATGAAAAGGACCACCCTGGAGAGATTCAAGCGGTTCTAACGCAAGCGAGAGCAGAGTTTGCAGCTGTTGGTGGTGATAGGCAGAAGTATGGCGTTACTAATCAGCAGGCTCGGGGTCGCACGCTCTTTGAACTACCAACAGAGATAGGACAGTTCCTAGAGCAAGCCTACCCTTTGATGTTCCGTTCAAAAGAACACACGGCTTGGTTCTGTAAAGCGTTTCCG
>SCTJ01000190.1 GCA_004297805.1 Patescibacteria group bacterium
TTGTTGGCAAATGCGCTATATGCAGTCATTTCGTCCATAAGTGAGGTTTCGCGTCCTCCCAAAACGAGTGAGAGACCGACTTTGGCTTTATTTTCAGCTGTAGGTTCCCAACTTTCAATGCCCATATCAAATCCCTTTTGCATAACAGTATTGAGCCCCACTTTAGCAAGAATTTTGACTGAAGGAATATTGAGCGAATTACCCAGTGCGAAACGAAGTTGCACAGGACCGCGGAATTTGCCGTCATAATTCACTGGCGTGTAGGGAGGTTGTCCGGCACCACCAGGGAATTCTGTTTTGACATCCATGAGCATGGTTGCTGGCGTATACCCATTTTCAAATGCAGCAGCATAAACAACTGGTTTGAGAGATGAACCAGGCTGACGGGAGTTTGAAACTGCGACATTGAAGTTCCCATCATTACTTTTATCAAAATAATCTTTACTTCCCACCATTGCGAGAATCTCACCAGTTTTAGGATCCTCAACCATGGCTGCCCCATTACTTACTTTGTATTTATCAAGTTTGTCGACCTCTGTTTTTACTGTATCTTCAGCATGTTTTTGAATGTCATAATCAAGTGAAGTCGTGACTTGGAGTCCTCCCGTGGTCACCATTTGCTCACCAAATTGATTGGCAAGCAGACGCTTTACATACATCACAAAGTGCGGTGCTTTAATTGATGCAACGTCTTTTTCACTAAACGTAAATCCTTGAATTGTTTTATATGCTCTGTCAGCTTGATCTTTACTTATATACCCGTTGACACGCATTTGTCGAAGAACCGCCTGTGCACGGGCAAGATAATTTTTCTGACCATTAAACGGTGTGTAATAACTCGGACTCTGAGGAAGTCCCGCGAGAAATGCAGCTTCAGGTAAGGTCAAATCTTTAGCTTTTTTGCCAAAATATTGTTCTGATGCAGCTTCCACACCAATTGCTGTTCCGCCGTAAGGAATATTGTTGAGATACATTTCGAGAATTTGATCTTTTGTATAGCGCTGATTCACTTGAATTGCGAGGACAAGTTCCTTTATTTTACGAGGCAAACTTTGTTCATTGGTCAAAAGGACGTTTTTAACC
>SCTJ01000191.1 GCA_004297805.1 Patescibacteria group bacterium
GCCGGTTTGGGTGAAAAAACTTCATGGGCCACGATGAGTGGTGTTGATGAGGGATTGACAGTCTACCTTGAAGAAATCATGGGCCTTACTGACACGCGTTCAAAATCCATTTTTGTTCAGGGCGCCGGCGGTGTGGGGGATGAATTTATAACCAAGGCTTTCAGCCCGCAGAGCACCCGTGATGTGGTGGCGATTGCCGATATCACCATTGAGGTGCTCAAGGCTGCCCGCACCAAAGTAAGAGAATCAAGACCGGGACCGGAAAGTGAGGAGCCGGTGTTTATTTTTGTCAAAAACGCGGCCAGGGGATTTTATAAAGATAAATTTGATCGGGCGCTTAAAGAAGCTGTAAGCGAAGGGTTTGTCATTGCCGAAGATCTGCCCGATGCCATTCGGCAGGCAGGCCGCATCAAAAAACGAATCGGTATTTTAGCGCCCAATGCCAATTCCCATCCCATCACCAAAGAAGTAATCGATGCTTTCAAATCGGTTGGTGGTCATGCTGTTTTTGGCCCTGCCAATAATATGCTTTCATTGGATGCCAACGGTTCTTACGAGGCCGTGGGCCGTTATGCTCTTGAAAAAGGCATTTTCATTCCCAATGATTCAGCCATCAACATGATGGGGGCTGCCACCGTGATTATTGATGCCATGATCCACCATGCCCTTAAAGAAGGAGTAAAATTGAATGACATGCAATTTTCTGCTGTCAGGGAAGCCCTTGTCCGCAAACTGATTCAGGTGGTGGGTGAGCGGGTATTGGAAGAATATCGCGAGGCCTTTCTTGCAGGAAAAATTCCTCAAAGGTGGCGAGATCGTTTGGCTGAAGCCATTCACAACGATCGCGTGAAACGGGGTGTGGCGATTGCAGGGCAATTTCCTGAAAGAAAAGATGAAGCGGTGACTCCCCCACCTGTATCCGGTGGCGGAAATGGACCAGCAGTTGAAACCAATGTGATTGAGCTTCCGCAAGTATCCCCTGAACCGGCCGTTGCCGTGAAAGCAGGTGAGATGGCCACTTTATCGGATGATGTAACCGCCGATTCCTTTTCCACTTTTGCTGCCCCCATGATGGGCGCCGGTGTTTTTGGGGGAATGCCGGCCATGAGTGCTTTGTCGGTAATGATGTAGGGCAAGTACTAACCGGTTATGAGGTGACTAATCGTCAAATTCAATGCCGTGGCTATTTTTTCCAGTGTGCCGAGGGTGGGTTCGCTTTGGTTGGTTTCGATACGAGTAA
>SCTJ01000051.1 GCA_004297805.1 Patescibacteria group bacterium
CTAGCTTGGCCAAATTTTTCACCAAATTCAAAAAGACCACTTCATCACCAGTGCGCTGTTTGCCAATATTGCGAATATCGATTCCGATTCTCATAAAAACTACCCTTTCGAGATTAAATCAAATTATCTCTGAGCAACTGCGCTTTAATTTTACGATAAATCTTTTCGTGTCCTTTCGCATTGGGATGCAGGCCGTCATATAAATCTCCTTTCTTCATTAGGCCACCCATATCGATATAACCGACTTTTTTGTCAGCACAGACTTTCATTATGGCATTGTTATATTTTTCCAAATATTCATTGTAAATAAACGCGTCATCATTCCAATCGACTGGTGTTGTTAATTTTTCATCTACCCGCATTAGCCCTTTATAAAAAATGTGCTGGGAATATTTTTTAGCTTCTGAAATTAGTTTTCCTAGATTTTTCTCGAAATCCGCTAGCTTCGTTCGACACCCTTTGTTGTTTTTCGAATAAACTGCATCATTAGTCCCAACCGCAAAGATAATGACTGTTGTATCAAAATATTTGCTGTTAGCTCTCTGGCCTGCTTCAAATTTGAAACGCCGCAAAACATCGCTACTTTTATTCCCACAAATACTCAGGTTGTGAAAATCATACTCTCGCGATACACTTCCGTGCTCACGCTGAAACAAAAAAAGCTTCAGTCTTTCTGGCCAGCCACCCGCCTCGATATCCCAGGAACCCCATTCCGTGCTAGCACCAAAAATTAAAATTTGTTTTCTCATAGGTTTTCGTCATTCACCAAGCTAATAACCACTCCCCAAAACACCCAGAGTACGCCCAGAAAAATTCCCGCATTAAACAAATTGGGCACCAGCAGGGCCACGGATCCCAGCAGCACAAACATGCCCACCATCCGTCGAGTCATTTCGCCGGAGCGAACCATAACCATTGAGCGAATAACCAGATATAGCCATAGGATTAGCAGTGCCCCAAAACCCACCACGCCAGTTCCGAGCCACACTTCCAGAAAGATATTGCTTGAGTTTAGACTTGTGCCGCGCGCGTCCGTACCGAGAGCCGCTCCAATACTGCCCCAGCCTATCCCCAAGATCATATGCTGCCGAATAATCTCCAAGGATTGGCGATAGATTCTGCCGCGAATTCCGATGTTGGGATCGGGACGCTCCACCTCACGAATCGTAGCGCCGGTTGCCTGTTCACTAGTCACATTCTCAAGATTAATGTGACGACAACCGTATTGCTCAAGCTCAGCTACGCCACTGATTGTTTTTGGCAAAGCACAGAGAGTATTGCCACATTGCGCTACTTCTCGACACGCCACGGTTATCTTTTGCAATCCCGACCCAGTACTTGAAGCACGATTGAACAATTGAAAAGTAGTGAGATTAAACGCTATCACCACCAATACACTCAATGTCAGGGCCGCAATCAAATTACGAACTGTTTTGAAAAATCCTTTCCAGTCCCACTCAATCACCTTCAAGGAAAGATTGGTGAGAATTGTGATTAGGAAAACAACTGCGAGGAAAAACACCCCCGCCCAAGCCGAACGAGAAACCGTTATGATAAGTAGCGCCAAAACCGGCACTAAATAACTGTAGGCCCACAAGAGTTCGAAGTTGCGACTGCGCAACTCATCACTATGATGAGGTTGATCGTCTCGCAAATGAAAGATGGTCGCGAAAAGCACGGCCACCACAAAAACCAAATAGATACCCAGCCAATCCGGTTCACTGAAAGTCGCATTGGGGCGTCCCGGCATTATTTCAAAAGATTCAAGTTTGGCAGCAAAACGCATATTTTGCCAAAGGCCATAGAGCACGACTGGCACTGATGAGGCCAGGAAAAAGGAGAACACTCTTTTCAAATCATCCAGATTTTGCACAAAAATACGCGTCAAGGCATAAAGCAAAATAAAAGACCCTAGCACCAGTGACTGCTTGAGGCTGGCTGACCGCTCGACGGAACCCAGTGCACTCAGAACGCTGGCGACTCCCAAAAGAACAAATAATGCATCTGACCAGTGTAATTTGGGCAAGGAAAAATTGAGGCGTTTCCAAAAGAAGCGAGTGATAATAGCCAATAGCGTTACCAGCCCCAACAACTGATAGGGACGCACGTTCGCTAATTTGTCGAAGAGAATAATATTTTCTAGCGGAATTGATCCAACGAATAAGAGGAAACTCCAGCCTGGTCGGTAGAGTGCAAAGGCCAAGAGCAATAGCGAGACAAACAAAAAATCACTCCAGCCCATGGGCAGCATATGGTTGCCATTCAAGAGCAACAGAAAAAATTCCAATATCAACATCCCTCCCAGCAGATAGGTGCGAATAAGTGACACGGGTTTTGGTAAATCTTGATCGGCCATGTTGCGTAAATTAAGACTTTCGGGAAATCAACGCTAGAGTGCTGTCCAAGACTGAACGAGAAAAGCGCTCCCAAGAAAACTGTTGGGCGCGTTCCAGACCGCGATGACGCAGCATCTCGCGTGTCTGATGATCGGTCAACAATTTTTCAATCGCATCGGCAATTTCCTGATCATGATTGGGATCAAAATATTGCACCGCATCGCCGCCCACTTCTGGCAAAGATGAAGTTCTAGCTGACGCTACTGGCGCCCCGCTCGCCATAGCCTCGAGGATTGGCAAGCCGAAGCCTTCATATTTTGACGGATACACAAACACACGCGCCTGACGATAGAGTATTGGCAAATCTTCGGCCGGAACAAAACCTAGTAGTCGGACGCTGTGAGTGAGATGCAGCTGTTGAACCAGCGCAGCCACGTCCGTGACGAGTGGCGCCAGTTCCGGCATCAATTTTCCAGAAATAACCAGCGGTGGTAATTCAACTTTCAATACCCCGTCGTGATGCATTTTTTGCAACATGTGATAAGCCCGAAGCAAGCCATCAAAATTTTTGCGCGTCTCTAGTCCCCCACCAGCATAAATGTAACCGGATTGCAATTGATAATGTTCCAACGCGGCGTGCGTGCGTTCGGGTGACGGTTCATGACGAAAAGCATCATTCACGCCCGGATAAACCACTGAGATTTTGGCCGGATTCAAGTGCCAGCGCTGCACCAAATCCTTCTCTGAGCGACTGGAAATAGTGACCACACGATTTGCCAAACGAGCAGCCTTTTTAGACAGAGAATAATAAAATTTCTTGCGGCCG
>SCTJ01000142.1 GCA_004297805.1 Patescibacteria group bacterium
AATCGGAAGGTTATAGCGGTGCTCACGTAAAAGAATTGGTTGAGTTTGCCCAAATGGTTGTAGATGACGAGGGCATTGCGATGGGCGACGCACTTATTAAAAGTTTAAACAAGTTGAAAACACAGCGTGACCTAATTGACAGCATACGGGGAAAGAGTATTGAATCTAAAACGGCCGTGCAGGAGAAAACTGTAGAAATACAGGACACTCCTCAAGCACAAAAAGGTGGCACGTCTAAAGGTCGAGACCCATTGGAGGCAGAAAAATCTCCCGCCAAACCAGCGATGGTTTCAAGCGATGAGATTATACTGCGTGCAATGCAAAAGATTGCTGGGCAAGCAAGCCAAGCAATCCTAACAATTAAACAGAAAAAAGATAAATAGTATGAAAAAGAAAATTATCATTGACGGTGTAGAATACATCGCCAAAGATGGTGAGGAAACAACCAAACCTGAAGAGACAACTACCCCAGAAACCAGCTCGGAAGAGTTGGATTCCAAAGTAGACCAGGCCACCGAAAAAATAATGGCTGGCCTTGGCTTGGACAAAATCCAAGAGTCTTTGAAGCAACTTCACGCGAAGCTTGAACCTGAAAAGAAAGAGTCCAAAATCTCCGCCTTGATGGACTTAGAAAAGCTGATGAAGAAAGATGTCAGCCAGATGACAGCTCGCGAAAAAATTGTTGGTTTCTTCCAAGCTATGATTCAACGGAACGACTCCGTGTTGAAAGCCTTGGCTGAACACACGGGTGGAAGTGGCACCGATGGTGGCTACTTGTTCCCTACTGAATTCGTTTTCGAAATCTTGCAGGATGTGTTGGAAACTCCCCATCTTCGCCAAGAAGTCACCGTCGTTCCTATGCGACGTGACACAATGACTATTCCTACCTTGTTGGCAGGTTATCCTCAGGTGACGTGGACGCAAGAAAATGCGGCTAAAACCACTACATCTGCTCACTTTGGACAAGCCGTCCTTACAGTCAAAAAGATGGCCGCTATCTTGTATGCCTCCGATGAATTAATCGAAGACAGCCAAGAAATTGACATTGTTAACTTTATCGTCGGTTTGTTCGCAGAACGCATCGGTGATGAAGAAGACCGTGTTATTGCAATGGGGAATGGAACTACCGAACCTACTGGTTTTACCACCAGTGGCAACGGAGTTGCTACCATTGCAAACAATGGTGCTCTTTCCTTCGACAACGTTATCAACCTAGAATTCGCATTGCCTTCCCGCTATACGCAGAACGCTAAGTTCTACACTAGCCGTAAGACCACTCGCGAACTTCGAAAGTTGAAAGATAGCTATGGTCGTTATCTATGGACAGACCCAGTAGCTGTTGGACAGCCCGCTACATTCCACGGCTACCCTGTTATAGAAAACACCCATATCCCCGACACTATGATTGCTTTTGGTGACTTGAAGAAAGCCTACTGGTTGGGTGACCGCCAGAGGATGACTGTTAAAGTATCGCAAGATACTGAAACGGCTTTCGTTCACGACCAAACTGCTATCCGTATCGTGGAACGTATCGCTGGAACTGTTGTTCAGCCTTACGCACTAAAGTTGTTGACCAACATTCCGTAGTTCTTAGAACTATAAACTCCTTTTGGGGCTTGGCTAACCTAAGCCTTGCCCCACTAGGGGATTTGAAAACCTTATGACAAATATATTCATTTTAAAAGAATTTAACGAATATAGACCCCTTACTATCATAGAAGTGGCCGATGATGTTGCAGTAGACCTAATCCAAAAAGGGATTGCTAGGGAAGCCCGCACAAGGGATTTCTTGGTTAAGCCACAATTTGGGCGGGGAGTATTAAAGAACGCATTGTCGAAAGCGTTCCGACGTGCTCCAAAAACTAGATAATTAAACATCTTTTAACTTCTATGAAACGCACAAAGAAAAGTTCAATGGCGAAAGAAGGTATTTCCGCGAAAGGTTTCTTCCGTATCAAGATTATGGAAGGTGGAAAAGCGGTTGGCGATTCTGGCTGGAAAGAGAACCAGATTGTAAATAACGGCTATCAGCAGTTTTTGATGTATGCCATTATTGCTTCTGCGGGTTCTAAGACCGCCACTCACGCCGCTTTGGGAACTGGAACTGTTCCTGGAGCCGCCGACACCAGCTTAAACGGTGAGTTGACCGACGCCGCTGGTTGCCGATGTGCCTTGACCACTGGAACCTCTGGTTCTAAGACGGTAAGCTTCACGTTTACCCTTGCTAGCAACGTAATTACCGCCGCTAAGACCATTCAAAACGTTGGTCTATTCAACGGCTCTACTACGTCCGCTGGAACTATGTTTGCTGGAAACACCTACGCCACCTCTGCCTTGGCTACAAACCAGGCCGTAAACGGAACATACCAAATCCAGTTCGGCTAGTATTTGCCAAATGGTATAAAATCATATATAATACTAGCACTATTAATAAGTGATGACCCTATGAAATCTAAACCAGTGACGGCTGGCAA
>SCTJ01000192.1 GCA_004297805.1 Patescibacteria group bacterium
TATAGCTCTCTGAATTAATAAAAATACATTAAATTAAGAAAAAGCATACTGGGTATTAGGCAATTTAAAAAATGAAATAATGCGTTTAGTCATTTTTTGCAAAGAAGCTAATTCTGATTTCAATTTTTCTTTTAAATCTGCTTTATTTTTAATAGGTCGTTTTCCAATTCGATTATTTTTCATTTCATTCCAAACTTGTTCATCAGGATTATAATCAGGCGCATATCTTGGTAAAAAATAAATGCGCAATTTTTTTCGATTGTTTTTTACAAATTCACGCACTTTTTTTGAAAGATGAAAGGGTACTCTATCCACAAAAAGAATTAATGGTTTTTCCCGACCATAAATAAGTTGTTTTAAAAACTTAATAAAACGGTCTGAATTAATTGTTTTTTCAGAAAGTGAATATTGCATTTTTCCTTTTGGAGTCACAGCAGATAATACATTAATACCACTGCGTTGAGTGCTGACAGAAATAATCGGTGTTTTTCCTTTTAAGCCCCAAGTGCGTCCAACATGAGCGTTTACTTTAAAGCCTGATTCATCTTCAAAAGCAATATCAGCATCAAGTTTTTCAGCTAACTGTTTGATTTTAGGAAACTTTTCATTTAGAAAATAATCAATCTCCTTATCATCTTTTTTGGTATCAAAATAGCAAGGTTTTTGATAACTTAATCTCATTGCTTTTAAGTGCAAGCTCACAGTATCATCGCAAACATCAATATCGAATTGTTTTTTAAGTAATTGGGCAATAATGAGGCTTGTCCATAAATGAGTCTCATAATCAAAATCGAGTGGTGTTTTCGTTAAAACTATTTTTTTAATCCAGTTATCTATTTCTGATGTAATTATATTTTCAGCACCTTTTGATTTTATAGTATCTAGCCCTTCATAGCCTTTTTCTTCATATATTTTTATCCATTTATAAATACAATACCGATTGAAATTATATATTCTTGCAACGTCCTCAGGATTTTCGTGTTTTTCTTTTACAGAATAAACAGCCATTTTGCGAATGTAGCTCATGACATCATCAGGTATTTTTCTACCATCTTCTAACCATTCTTTGTCATTCATGATAATCACCTTATAATGTGTTACTATTTTTTTATAGTAAGTATAATAGAAATTTGAATTTTTGATAATTCAGTGAGCTATA
>SCTJ01000052.1 GCA_004297805.1 Patescibacteria group bacterium
CCCAAATTTTGCTCACTGCGATTTTTCATAAATCATTTCCCATCCTTAGTTATCAATATTTTCCTCAAGCTAGCTAGAGCGCGAGCATGACTACTCTTGACTGTATTGTATGGTTTTCCGAGAATGGCCGCAACTTCATTCAGAGACAGATCGTCCTGATAATGCATCAGCAAAATGGCCCGATAATGTTCTGAGATCTGTTGCAGTTCTTTTTCTAGATTAGCTTTATCTCCTGCCAGAGCTAATAGCTCGTCGGACAACAAAGCCTCGTCACTGATCTGCTCCAGCTTGCTATAACCTTCTGCGTCTAGAAAGTTAGAAAAAGGAATACTCTTTTTCTTTTTGAGATAATCAAAGGCGGTATTTTTAGCAATCGTAAACAGCCAGGTGCGAAACTTTTTCGATTGATCGAAGCGTTTCAAATTTTTCCAAGCCTTCACAAAAGTCTCCTGCGTCAGATCATCCAGCGCTGATTGATCATGCACGATGTGATACAAAAAGTTGTAAACCGATTTTAAATGTCGCTGTAAAAGCTCCGGGAACGCTGACTCGTCCCCCTCCAGATAGCGTTTGACTAGCTGTTTGTCAATTTCTTCATCCATACCCTTACTCTAGCAGCCTCACAGATCAAAATCAAACCCCGGGATTAATCCGGGGTTTGATTATTTAGAGTTCGATTGATTGTAATCTAGGCAACTTTGGTAATCTCAACGTGCGTCATTTGTTGCCGATGTCCAAATTTCAGTTTGTAGCGTTTTTTGGCGTTGTGTTTCATGCCCCAGACCTTTTTTTCCTTGCCTTGCTTCACAATTTTGGCTTCAACCACCACCCCGCTCACCAGTGGAAAACCCACCTTTATCTTGTCGTCTTCACCTGACAACAGTACGTCGGCAAAGGTAACCGCATCGCCAACGGCCCCCTCAAGCTTGTCGATTTTGAGTTTCGTACCCGCCTCAGCAACGTATTGCTTGCCGCCCGTTCGAATCACTGCAAATGTCATATAAGTGTCCAAAAATTACCTGTTTACCCGTGCTGATTATCTTAGCAAAATGAGCGAATATGTCAACCAAGTCCTTTATAAAAAAGATAGAGCCCGGGAAGCGCACTGCGCCGCCCGGGCTCCTCTCACCTATTTGGCCGCTGGAACTTCTCCGAGAAGGCGCATGAACGCCTCGACCATCTCCCTGGTCTTGGGATCGCCACTCTCCGCCAGCAACCCTTGTTTCCGCATTCTGAGAGCCTCCTCCTCCCGACGGAGCGTACCCAGTTGATCCTCAACTGGTTTGATAGCCTGAGCTAACTTGGCCAGTTCGGCGTCGATAATGGCGATTTCTGTCTCGGCCTGTTTCATGCGGGCCGCCAGACGCAAGATCTCTTTAGCCCGCGCCAGCTGATCGGGCTGAACGGCCTCGCCCTGCTTGGCCACCATCTCGATTGCCTTCTGACTCAACGAGTAGACCCCGACCCCCTGACGGACGAAAAGTCCGCGCTCGGTCATGACTCTGGCCAATTGGCCGATTGCCCGCGGCGTGATCGCCTCTCTGTCGGCCAGATTGTAGTCGATAACCAACTGGTGCAGGTCGTGCGAGGAAAACGCGCTGATTCCGTTGGACCTCAGCATCCCCTGGATGGCCTGGATAAGATACTCCAGGTAAACCGGATCGTCGATCATCTCGGAGACACCGAGACGCTTGCGCCCCGCTTCGAACATGGGAGGCTTCAGAGGCGGAACCACGGGAGGAGCCGGAGGCGGAGGCGGAACGACCAAGGCCGGAATCGGCTTGGCCAAGTCGACGCCCTTCTCCTTGGCTCTCAGCCTCTCAAAAGTCTCCCGAACATTGAGGCTGCCGGGAAGCATCACCCGAATCGCGAAGCACGAATCGTTCCCCGCGGTTTGCACCGTGAAAACGATTGAGCGCGAGTCGAAACTCCTGACATACACCCCCTTCCGATGTGGACTGCCTTTGAGTTTCTCGGAGATGAAACCAGGAAACTCGCCATCCAACTTGATGGACTCGAGACGTTGTTTCAATGCCGCCTCGAAGTCGACAACGGATAGCTCTTTGAAGTGCTTCCCGCCGCTACGAACATTGACTATGACCGCCATGGTGCCTATCCCTCCTTGTTCCTTGTGATTTTTTCAGGTACAAAACCGGCCGAATTGCCAGCCTATTATTGTACTCTATTTTTACTATTTTGTCAATAGTCGCCCCTCCCCGCTCCCGAGAAGACACAAGCAACAAAAAGGGAGGCTATTTGCCTCCGCCAAAATATTTAGCTCTCAAACTTGCTAAACGTTTCCAACTATTTCTAAATTCACCTTTCGCACCTCATTACCATTCTCATCGAACGAAAACTGGCCCTTAAACTTCTTGCCAGCCAAATAAAGCGGGTACCAAAATGGGTCGTCCGGCCACATATCCCTGAAGGGCACATCCTTGATATCGAACCACTGCGGGATCAGCTTTTCAATTTCTTTGGGTTCACCGGAATATTTTTTGACATCGAAAGCGTGGACTTCGATCACATCCGGCTTGCCATAAAATTCAAACTGCATCAGCGCAAATTTCTCCATCGCCTCAATTTCCACGCCAATCTCCTCCCGCGTTTCCCGCTGGGCGCATTCCTCAATCGTTTCTCCGGCATCCAACTTGCCGCCAAATCCATTCCATCGCCCCTCGCCAAAGCCCTGTTTCTTCAGACCCAGCAACAATTTATCGCCCTCGCGAAACATGATAAGAGTTTGGATTATTTTCATAAATCATTCTCCGCAGTGATATTTAAGCTTCATCCAATATTTTAGAATGTCCGTCCGTGTTCCCATAGAAATCTTGATAATTAACGACCAGCTCCTCACCCACCCTTATATCCCGCAACGCCGTGGTTATATCGTCTCTCCTTTCGTCACAGTTTGGATTTAGTGAATGGTTAAAAAATCTGGCATCGTCAGAGCAAAGTAAGAACTTGCCGTATTTTTTATCAAGATGGGCATACTTGTAGACTTGCTCTCTGGCAGGTTCGGAAAGTTGGTCAACTTCTTCTTTGGATAAGAGAAGGTCAAAGTTTGGCATGTATTTCCAAACCGTCATTCCTTTCGGAATAAATTGATCCGCAAAGAGTCCAATTCCATCTATGGAACTTCTACCTATTTTTGTCTTAACCATCAACATATGGTTTTTACTTCCCGCAACGCCCTATAAATTCGCTTCGCTCACACGGGGGCAAGTCCATTACTTCCCGCAGCACTTCTTATATTTCTTCCCGCTCCCGCAAGGGCACGGGTCATTGCGTCCGATTTCTTTGTCTTTGTTGACCAAGGGCTTGGTCACCACCGCCTCTTGAGATTCACCAGTCGCCTCCTTGATTCCCCCAAATTGTTCGACTTGATCGCTTGCACCTTTGAATTGCAGATTTTGATTCACTGCTGTTGATTGAGCGACGACTGGAGAAGTTGAAACTTTGAAAATCGAGTGCACCACGCTAGAGCGAATGTTCTCTACTAAGTGTGAAAACATGCCAAAAGCTTCGCGCTTATATTCAACCAACGGATCACGCTGGCCATAACCGCGAAGGCCAATGCCCTGCCGCATATAATCAATTTCGTCCAAATGATTCATCCAAAAAGTATCAATGGTTTGCAATAGCAAAGAGCGTTCCACCTGACGCATCGCCTCTTCCCCAATTTCTTTTTCTTTGACGTTATAGGCCACCTTGGCCACCCCGATCAAATACTCCACCAATGCCCCCACTTTTTCAGCTTCATTTTTAGCTTTGTCATCGCGGATAATTTCCAATTGCTTGCGATCAGCTTCGCTCAAATGGAAAATGCCGCTCACATCCGCCATGATTGTGTCGAGCTGCCAGGATTCTTCCTCGTTCACACAATTCACTGATACCATGCGCTCCAACTCTTCTTGAACATCATGCAACACTTCGCGCTTGGTATCCTTGAGCGTCAAAATCTCTTTACGCTTTTTGTAGATCACTTCGCGCTGCTTGTTCATGACGTCGTCGTATTCCAACACATGTTTGCGCAAATCAAAGTTGTAACCTTCGATTTTCGATTGAGCACTTTCGATGGTACGGGATATCAACACATTTTGAATTGGCTGATCCTCCGGCAAACCCAACGAATCCATCATGCCTTTCATTTTGTCACCGCCAAAGCGCCGCATCAGTTCATCCTCGAGCGACACAAAAAATTGCGAGGCCCCTGGATCGCCCTGGCGACCAGCCCGTCCGCGCAACTGATTGTCAATGCGTCGCGCTTCGTGACGCTCTGTACCCAGGATGAACAATCCGCCTACTTCCCGCACGCCGTCACCCAGCTTAATGTCCGTTCCCCGGCCCGCCATGTTAGTGGCAATGGTCACCAAACCCTTTTGACCCGCCTGCGTGATGATAGCCGCCTCCTGCTCGTGATGCTTGGCATTCAAAACTTGATGCTCAATGCCGTCCCGACTCAACAGCGCGCTCAAATATTCCGACTTTTCAATGGCAATTGTGCCCACCAAAATCGGCTGGCCCATGGCATGCACTTCTTTGATTTTTTCCACAATCGCTTTGAATTTTCCTGCTTCAGTCTTGTAAATAACATCTGGCAGGTCCTTGCGCACCGTTGGCCGATTGGTTGGAATTTCCAAGGCATCGAGCTTGTAAACTTTGGAAAATTCTTCAGCACTGGTCGAAGCGGTTCCGGTCATGCCGGACAGTTTGTCATACATCCGGAAATAATTCTGGAAAGTAATGGTGGCCAAAGTACGCGACTCACGTTGCACTTCCACCCCTTCTTTGGCTTCAATGGCCTGGTGCAGTCCCTCACTATAGCGCCGGCCCTGCATCAAGCGGCCAGTAAAATCATCCACAATAATGACTTCGCCCTCTTTAACCACATAATCGCGATCGAGCTTGAACAGTATCTGCGCTTTGAGCGACTGCTCCAAATGGTGAACATAGCTCACTTTCCCCGGATCATAGATATTCCCCATCCCCAAAATTTCTTCCACTCGCGCAATACCCTTGTCGGTCAAGGTCACCGCTTTCATTTTTTCGTCCACTTCATAGTCTTCCTGCTCTTTGAGTCGCGGAACGATACGCGCAAATTGCTGATAGAGCTTGGTCGATTCGGAGTCCGGAGCAGAAATAATGAGTGGCGTTCGTGCCTCATCAATCAAAATTGAATCGACTTCGTCGACGATGGCGAAATTGAGCGGCCGCTGTGTCATCTGCTCAAAACTCTGGACCATGTTGTCCCGTAGGTAATCAAATCCAAACTCATTATTGGTGCCATAAGTCACGTCGGCCGCATAGGCTTCGCGCCGCGTAATTGGCTTCAGGTTATCCATTTCAACCGTTACCTCATTGGTATCCATCACTTTGGCCTCATAGATGTAAGATGCGTCGTGGATTATGCAGGCCGTCGAAATTCCTAAAGCATAGAGGATGGATCCCATCCAGTTGCAATCACGCTTGGCCAAGTAGTCATTCACGGTCACCACGTGCACTCCCTTACCTTCAATTGCATTCAAATAAATGGCTAGAGTTGAGGTGAGGGTTTTGCCTTCCCCAGTTTTCATTTCCGCAATTTTACCTTGGTGCAAAACCACGCCACCGATAAGCTGGACATCATAGTGTCGTTCGCCAATCACTCGATCGGCGGCCTCGCGCACCACTGCAAAAGCCTCTGGCAGAATGTCATCCAGCGACTCTCCTTTTTTGATGCGCTCGCGAAATTCGACAGTCTTGGCCCGCAGCTCAGCGTCCGACAAGCGACGCATGTTTGCCTCCTGAGCATTGACCGCCTCGGCAATTGGTCTGAGTTTCCCAATCTCGCGTTCGTTCGAACCGAATATTTTCTTGAATATGGACATTGAAAAATCGTAAAATTAATACCCTCGCATTCTAGCAAACAAACCCGGCCCAGTCAAAGCATCCAAACCCTTGTCAAAAACGAAAAAAGCCGCTATTTCAGCGGATTTTTTCCAAAGACGTAGAGTGCAAAAGCTACATCATTCTCTGGATGATATACACGAAAGTGCCGGCCGTAACCGCCACCACCACCAAGATGCTGGTTCCGAGTCCCGTACTAACTGTTTGCTTCATGTTCATGTTGTTTGTTTCACTTGTTATTGCTAACACTATATCACAAATATCGACCAGCGTATAGTGGATAACCTTATTTGGTGAATTTGAAGGTGGAAAGGACTTGGTTAAATTCTGGTAAAGATTTTTGTACTTCTTTTTTGCCATCATAGTTAACGTATTCATTCCCACCTTCCGGAATTGGCACTATATTAAACAAATAACCATTTCTTGCAATTGAAAAAAAGTAGCCCTCCCTAAAACAAGCGTCCCCGCCAAGAATATAGATTTCTTTTGACTGATATCCATCCACGCCGACAGTAACACTCTTAAAAGAATTTTTCTCACAGGAGGTAGGCTCATCACCGGTACTGGCTATTTCATCCGTAAATCTTTGGTCATCCAACCCTAATCCCTTATATATTTTTACATCGAAACCAGAGCTATTTTCTTCAAGGGTTCTAGATTTACGAAAAGCAACTGCTGATTCAAAGCGCATTCCGCAGCAGGGTGATTTTATTTCTGGCGCCTCCCATCCCGCCGGATATATGAACTCAAATCCATATTTTTTGTTTCGATAAGTTTTCCAAGCAGACACATCATCCGCTTTTCCAAACTTTACCGGCAACTTGAATGACTCATCCAGCGCCCGATTATCGGATGGATTGTCTTTTTTGAAGAGCAGGTAGCCCTCCGAAGTGGTTGGCTGACTGAATTTCACTTCTCCCCTGAAGTCTACGAATTCAGTGGTCATCCAGGTGTCCTCGGCAGATTTCGGAACAAATTGCGCTGGCGCTGATCCGATTAACTTCCCATTGCTATCATGCACTTCTACTGGGAAACTGCCTTCAAAAAACCAAGTTCCACGTGCCCGCCCAGTCACCACCACTGGACTAGAAATGGCTGCACCTATGCCAGGAGAGCTGACAATAAGTTTATCCGCTAAGCCTGTCGTCTTGGGACACTCGGCAAATTCGCAATTGGGACCAGTGCGTCCCACCGCTGACCCGTCCGAACAAATCTTGGCATCTTCAGTGCAAGCCTTGGGTTGGGTTGGCAGCATGCTAAACGGAACAGTTTCGACATTGATCAATCTATTCTCCTGCCAAGCGATAACCGCTACCAACACTACCAGCGACAACAGGAGGACAGATCCGAGAGCAGTATTAACATGTTGTTTCATAGTTTCGAGTTAAAGAAATTAGAAAGATTTGCCATCTTCACAAAAACTCAAGCCATAATTCTTTCCAGCCAGCGATCGATTCACAACTTCGGGCACCGTCAACGTAACGTCCAGTTGACACATTTCGGCTTCACTCACGTTGAGAATGCGCAGTAAATCTTGTTCGGCTAAAGTCCTAGCGCCATTGAGATTTAAAGAATCCCAAACGCGAATTTCAAATGAACCTTTGCCAATTGTATTGTAAAGGATTTCGAAGCGGGTAGCACGCTTCACATAGATACCCTCACGCAGCAAGAATTCACCGCTCTGTTGAGGATCGGCTACCGCGATCAATCCTCCATCTTTAGCTTCAAGCATCAATGACCGTTCCGGCCCCGCTACTGGAGCAATATTACTTTTCCATATCAAATAGCCAACTATTGGCAAAATGAAGACTGCTACCAGACCACCGATCACAATCGCTTTCTGTTGCATTCCCATATGAACAAGTGTCTAAATCTATTTCCCGGTCACCGTCACCGCCGGCTGCTTCGTGATGCTGATATTAATATTGACCAGATTCGGATTGATGACATAGAGAATTAGCCAGGAAACCATAGCTACAATCAGACCCAGCAAGGCATCGGTAATGAGTTTTTTGGCCGTCCCTGCTTGGGAGGAATTGCCGGCCGCCGTCATATAGAAGAAGGCGCCGATGGTAATCATGATTAAAGCCGAGATGCCTACTGCCCACAAGCCAAACTTGTAGAGGTTAGTAACAAAGGTTGGGAAGTCGCTGGTCAGCGAAAAACCTGGGATGGGTTCCACTGGTTGATAGGAGAAAGTGCCCGTAGCGTCAGCGGCTTGGCAGGGTGTGGCCAGCTGAATTATCAGAAATAACCCCAGCATCGTTCCTCTCAGTAGCCACCGCGCTACCAATTTTTGTTTTTGAGTCATCTTTTTGTTCGAACGATTATTTACGAAATCTGGCACTTTTGTCGAGCACCATTTTTTTCTTGAGTGACATGCGACCTCGTTTTTTGAGCGTCCTTATTTTTTCCTTATCCTGCTTGACCTGCCGCTTGAGTTCATCCTCAACTGCGTCCACCGAGCCTTCGATGCTGATGGTTGTTTCCTCAGCTCGATAGAGTTTGTAGGGAGTTTTAACCATCACCTCCACTCGGAACTTTCCCTTCTTATCACGATCAATTTCGATTTCGATACGCATCACGTCATCCAAGAGTCGCCCGACCGTTCCCAAGCGCTTCCGGATATAGGCATCAGTTCGATCATCAATTTCCACTCCTCGAAACAAAAACCGAGTACTATTAGCTACTGTCATAGCTTTCTGTCTTTAAATTAATTAGCCTTTCGTGTAACTAGAATCCGATGTACTCCACTTCGCGCTGTAATTGCACACCGAATCGATCGCGTACCTGCTGCTTCACAAAGCTTTCTAACATTATAACATCACTAGCCGTGGCTCCGCCAGTGTTGAGAATGAAGTCCCCGTGCGTTTCACTGATTATTGCTCCGCCCATCTTTTTTCCCTTTAAACCGGCGTATTCAATGACCCATCCGGCTGGCAGCTTGTTGCCGCGCGCTTTTGTCTGTTTCTGATTTTCAAATTCCTGAATCAACTCTTGATTCTCAACAGTTGGATTCATGAAAAACGAGCCCGCACTTCCCATCCCGTGGGGATGAATTGAAACGCGCTTTTGAATAATCTCCCGGCTCTTCTGCTCCAACTCTTCTTGGCTGCCTAGCGTAAACTCAAACTTAACCGAAAGAATTATCAGCTTTTTATCGTGCTTGAAGTGGCTATCCCGATAACCAAAGGCGCAGTCACTAGCTGAATAATCTTCAACTTTTTTCTCGGCAACATCATAGACTCTAACGCTTTTCACCGATTCTCCCGTGGTCCGACTGAAAGCGCCGGCATTGCCTCGCACTGCCCCACCCACTGTCCCCGGAATCCCCGCCGCCCATTCCACGCCGGCCAAGCCTTTTGCTCCAGTCTCGCGCACAAGCTTCGCCAAAGGCACCCCGGCACCGGCCTCAACAGAGAGTCCATCGATCAAAAATTCCGCATTACTAAGTTTAATCACCAATCCATTGAATCCCTGATCGCTCACCAACACATTGCTCCCGCCACCCATGACAAAAAAATCTAGCCCCTGATTCTCTGCATATTTCAGGGCTTCTAGCAGCTCGGCCTCATTGCTAACCACCACAAAAAACTTGGCTGGACCGCCAATGCGAAATGTCGTGAATTTGGACAAAGGAACATTTTCCTGAATATTCAGCATAATGAAAATTAATAAAACCTGCTTAATCTGTCTATACTGTATAATACCACAACCCCTCGCCACATCTTTCCTGGTAGATTTATCTCCCCTCACCTTTCCGCGCTTCTTCAAAAAAGTATACCGCCATAGTAGTCCCAATCACCATCAGCCAATCTGGCCATTGGATTGGCAACATACGCAAATAGTGCTGGCAAAAAGGTAGATACATGAAGGCCAATAGAATTAAGACGGAGATGATTATAGCGCCAATAACATATTTGTTTTTGAAAAAGCCCAGCGTCGTCGGGGAATATTTATCGCTGCGCGATTGGAGCACATTAGCCATCTGCGTCATGGAAAGCACCGCATAGGCAGCGGTAGTCGATCGAATATACAGTTCGCTATCCAGGCTGAGTGAAGTTCCAAATGTCCAGCCACCCCTAAGCATCGACCAGATGAAAGCCGCGGCCGCACCCGCTGCCATCAGCAAGCCGATGAAAATTATCCGCCAAAAACCTTGCACACTCATGATCCCATATTTGGCATTGGTCGACTTCTTTCGCGACTCGCCTGGCTCAGGTGGTTCAAAACTCAACGCGAACGATGGGAAAATATCCGTCCCCAAATCAATAGCCAAGATTTGTACCGCTGAAATCGGAGAAGGAATTTGTAATAGCACTCCCAGGATGACCGTGAACAATTCGCTAGCGTTAGAGGTAAAAACATAGTGCACAAATTTTCGCAGATTTTGATAAACTGTCCGCCCTTCCTGAATTCCTTTCACAATTGAGGCAAAGTTGTCATCCAACAGAATCATATCCGCCGCTTCCTTGGAAACATCGGTACCCATGATGCCCATGGCCACCCCAATATCAGCCCGCTTAAGAGCAGGTGCATCATTCACCCCATCCCCGGTCATCGCAATTATTTGACGATTAGCTTTAAGGATAGAGGCGATCCTCAATTTCTGTTCCGGAGAAATCCGCGCAAAAATAACGTCCTTTGTTTTTATCCGCTGATAGACTTCGCGATCTTTCAGGCCGGCCAACAGACTGCCGTTAATCAATTCATAAGTGCCTTCGCCCTCAATTAGTCCGACATTTTTTGCAATCGCCCGAGCCGTGATTTCATAGTCACCCGTAATCATGATTGGTTTGATGCCCAACCTTTTGCACTCACGAATAGCCTCAGCCACATCGTTACGCGGCGGATCAATCATGGCCATCATGCCCACCCACACCAATTCGCGCTCAGCTTCTTCCGGATAATTTTGCGGAGAAACTCCTTCTAAATTACGGTAAGCGAACGCCAAAACACGCAAGGCTTCTGATGACATGGCATTGTATCTTTCCCGCTCGAGCTCCTTTTCCTTTGGAGTAAACTTCACCACTTTCCCACCACGCAACATCCATTTAGCACGCTCCAATAAAACATCTGGCGACCCCTTAACATAGGAAACTGTGGCCGCATTTTTATAGACCACACTCATTCGCATGCGGTCAGAAGAAAATGGATTTTCAGTCAGCTTAGTTTCTCCCAGCTCAAAAAAATGATCCTGCTGATTATATTTTCTACCTGCTACTATAATTGCGCCTTCAGTTGGGTCACCGACGATCTTGTATCCTCCCTCTTCTCTCAATAAACTCGCCCCGTTGCATAAGGTTCCAATCCTGAACAACAATTCCAGTTGGGGAATATGATTTTGATTCACAACCTTGCCCTGCTGGTAAAAACTTCCTTCCGGCGCATAGCCAACACCTCCAACCTCAAGCTCTTGTCCATTCACAATAACTTTGACCACAGTCAGCTCATTGCGCGTAATTGTCCCCGTTTTGTCAGTGCAAATAATCGACACCGATCCCAGTGTTTCGACGGCGTTGAGCTTTTTGGCCAGAACGTTATCCTTGAGCAAGCGCCGCATACCCAAGGAAAGCGCCACTGAAATAGCCGCCGGCAAGCCTTCTGGCACGACTGAGACTGCCAAGGCTAGTGCAAACAAGAAATTCTGATACAGAGACAGGTGAAAGTATTGGCCGATAATCACCACTAGCGCTCCAATTGTGAACGCTAAGATAGTCACGTTTCTCCCCAAAATACGCATCTGCTGCTGCAGGGGGGTAGCCTCTTCTTTCACCTCGGCAGTTAAATTGGCGATCCTGCCCAACTCCGTTGCCATGCCTGTGGCAGTAACCACAAAATTGCCTTCACCCGTGGCCACAGTTTCACCGCCAAAAACCATATTATTGATATCAGCCAGGACAACGTTTTCCTCTTTTAGCGCCTTGGCCGTTTTCAACCTCGGCTTTGATTCGCCAGTGAAGATAAAGCTGTTGATTCTCAAATCATAGCTTTCCAGCAAATAACCATCGGCTGGGACACTATCGCCAGCTGACAATACCACCACATCCCCCGGAACGATCTCGGCCGCATCAATTTCCCGGCGTTCGCCACTGCGAATAACAATCGCCTGATCGGTCGTCAATCGTTTGATACTTTCCAATATTCTTTCGGAACGAAACTCCTGCAAAAATCCAACGGTAGCATTAATAAAAATAATGATTCCGATGATAGTTGCGTCACGATACTCCTGAAAATAAGCAGCTAGGCCAGCTGCTATCAACAAGATCCACACTAGCGCATCATTAAATTGGCCCAGCAAAATGTGCAATCCTTTCCAGCTACGCCTCTTGTCGATACGATTTGGCCCTACCTGCTTGAGACGCTTCCCGGCTTCATCGTTTGCAATCCCGTGCGACGTTGTCTGAAATTTTTCTAAAACCTCGTTTACCTCAAGGTTGTAAATTTTTTTTTCGCCAGTTTTTTTCATGCTCAACTCAACTGCTTATTTCGCCGCTAATTGCTTGGTTACTTCCCATACATTTCCAGCACCCATCGAGATAACCATATCCTCAGGGCCGATTCTATCTCTCAAATATTCAACGGCTTCAGTTATCCCAACCAAATACTCCGCCCGTCCGTGGTTATAACGATTCACCAAATCGACTAATTCACTCGACGACACGCCGCCTTGCTGCTCACGCGCGCTTCCATAAATATCCAGAATCAGTACCTGGTCAGCATCGTCAAAGCTTTGAGCAAACTCCCCTAGTAATGCCTTGGTGCGCGTAAAGGTGTGTGGATGAAAGATAACCGTCAGCTTTTTTCCGGGATAGATCTCTCGCGCGCCCTTGAGCGTAGCCTTGATTTCTTCCGGATGGTGGGCATAATCGTCAATCAAGATGGCTCCATTTTTTTCACCCACAAATTCAAAGCGCCGCTTGGTGCCTCCGAATTTTTCCATTCCCCTCCGAACTTGGTCGAGATCCAATTTCAATTTGTGACAAACCGCAATGGACGCTGCCGCATTCAAGGCATTGTGCTGTCCAATCAATTGAGTCTTGAATTGTCCCAAATCTTCGCCCTTAAACGCAATTTGAAATGTTTGAAAATTACTCCTTGAACTTTCACTTGTGCTTTGTGAGGCAACTGGCAGATTGAAATTTGAAATTACCACGTCATTGTCCGGATGGAAGCCATAGCTGATTACTTCGCATCTGGCGGATTTGGCGACGTCCAGCGTGTCAGTACTATCCCCCCAAACAACCAGGAATCCGTGTCGCGGAATACGCGCCACAAAATCCCGAAAGACTTGACGATAGACCTCAACCGTCGGAAAAAAATCTGGATGATCCCAATCTACACTCGTCAGCACTACCGCAAATGGATCATAGAAGCGCAGCTTGTTCTGATATTCATCGGCCTCAATCACAAAATGCTGACCCTGACCTACCAGCGCACTGCCCTGCCAATCCAAAACCCGACTGCCCACAATCGCACTCGGCTCAGCCCCAGCGGCACTGAGGCACGTTGCTAGTAGGGCTGTAGTCGTAGTTTTACCATGCGTTCCGCAAACCGCCACGCCCAGCTTCTCCCGAAAGAGCATTCCGAGTACTTCAGGATAGCTGAACAATTTTAGTCCACGATCAACGGCCAATTTTAGTTCGACATTATTCTCCGGAGTGTAGACCGTCGAATGGATAACCACCTCCGCGTCGAGCGGCAAATTCTCAACCGCAAACCCTTCAGCACAATGAATGCCTCGCTGATTCAGAATTTCATCTGTATAGAAGTGCTCAGCCGTATCCGATCCAGACACTGTAGCGCCACGTTGCTGAAGCATTTCCGCAATCGCCGTCATGCCAGCTCCCTTAATCCCGATGCAATAAACTTTTTTGAATTGAAAAGTGTCACTACTCATAAGTCTTATTGAGCCAATAGCTAAAACGAAAATGAACCAGGAAGATGCAATTAATCCAGGCCCAGCTTGATCAAGGCATCGGCGATGTTTTCAGCCGCCTGTGGATGATAGAAGGATTTGATACGCACCCCCATGGCGTCATGCAGTTCTTGATCATTCAAAACCTTGAGAATGCCGTCTAGTAGCATGTGCTTGCTCAAATTTGACTCCTCCAAAACAATGGCGCCACCAATTTTGGCAATCTCATAGGCATTCATTCTTTGATGATTATTCGCCGAGTGCTCCAGTGGCACCAAAATCGCCGGTTTCCCATTAGCCGCAATCTCAGCAATGGAATTGGCTCCGGCCCGACTCAACACCAAATCGGCCGCCGCATAGGCATCGCGCAGCATAGCCTCATCCAAAAATTTGACTGGCACATAACCCTCTCGCCCAGCTTTGATACCTTGCTCGCCCGCTCTTTTTACTGACTCGTCATAATCCAGCTCTCCCGTTTGATGGATTACCTGTGCGTGCACCAGTAGCTCCGGTAAAATACTAATTACCGCCCGATTAAGGGTGCGGGCACCTTGACTGCCTCCAATCACGAATAGCACTGGCTTGGAAGGGCTGAAATTAAATCGCGGCAAGGCGGCGACCTTGTCGCCAATCAACTCTGGCCTCACTGGATTTCCCCAAACCGCCGTTTTAGAAACTTCGAAATAAACTTGCGCATGTGCATAACCCAGCACGATATCAGTAGAAAACTTTTCTAACAGCTGATTTGTTGATCCAGGCACGGCATCAGATTCATGAATCAAAACTGGAATTCGATAAAGCCAAGCGGCTAGTACTACCGGAAACGACACCGAGCTGCCCTTGGAAAATACCACGTCCGGCATATAGACAAGCAAGATCCACAATGACTGCAAAAAACCAATCGGCACTTTGAAAAAATCGACAAAATTTTGAATCGAAAAATAGCGCCGCCGTTTGCCACTCACAATAAACTTAGCGCGGATTCCCTCCTTGAGCATGGCCGAACGCTCGATCGGCGCGCCGGAACCGATATATAACATTTCAACCTCGCCTCCCAGCTTTTCCTTCAATTTTCGTGCGACGGCAATCAGAGGAAAAATATGTCCGCCAGTTCCTCCGCCAGTCAAGACTATCCGCATAGTATTTTTGAACCTTTTAATTTAGTAACTGATCGGGGTGGACCACTGCCATCGCGACCCAACTCGCTACTCTAGTTTAGCTTGTTTTGAGATATTTACCAAGACGCCCGAGGCCGTCAAAAGGAACACCAGCGACGTCCCACCATAGCTGATAAACGGCAGTGGCACCCCTGTTAACGGAA
Source organism: Patescibacteria group bacterium (assembly GCA_004297805.1). Classification (GTDB taxonomy): domain Bacteria; phylum Patescibacteriota; class Minisyncoccia; order Moranbacterales; family SCTJ01; genus SCTJ01. Next base: position 15,129 of record SCTJ01000052.1, read on the forward strand.
TTATACCAGTAATGGCCCCGATATTCATGAAAGCCTGAAAAACAATCCAAGCCGTAATGCCCACGGCCAAAAATTTTCCGAACTCGTCTGGGGCACGCCTGGCCACTCGAAATCCCCGCACAGCAATCAAAATGAACAAGGCCAAAACCAGACTAGCTCCAAAGAAACCCAGCTCTTCGCCCACAATTGCAAAAATTGAGTCTCCGACTGGCTCCGGCAAATAGTTGAATTTTTGCCGACTTTGTCCCAGTCCCACGCCTAATATCCCGCCAGACCCAATCGCAATGAGCGCCTGATTAATATGATAACCAATTCCTTGTGGATCAACCCCGGGATCCAAAAAGGTCAATAATCGATTCAAGCGATATGGTTCAAATTTGATCAACGCATAGAGCCCAACAATTCCCGCTCCCGCAATAGCTGCCAAGTGAGCTACTCTGGCTCCGGCTGCAAAAAAAATGGAAAAGGCGATAAGGGTGATCACCCCCACCGTCCCCATGTCCGGCTGTTCGAGAATCAGAAATCCAATAATGGCCAGGACTCCCAGAAACGGTAGCAACCCTTCGATAAAATCCCGAATATTCTTGCGACCCCGACTCTCCACCCAGGCCGCCAAGTAGATAATAATTGCCAGCTTAGCCATTTCCGATGGTTGAAAGGAAAATGATCCCAATTGAATCCAACGGTTAGCCCCATAGGCTTTGAGCCCGATCCCCGGGAAAAACACCAGCGCTAGCAGCACCAGCGAGCCGAGAAAAAACGGCACCGCCCAACGTTTCCAAACTTGATAAGGCGTCCGCTGCGCTAAATAAAAAAGCACTAGCCCAGGGCAAACTCCAAAAAGTAATTGCCGCTTAAAAAAATAATACTGCTGACCATCAAAGCGGGTCTGCGCATAAATGACGCCGGCGCCAAACACCATCACTAAGCCAATAGCAATCAATGAGAAAATGCCAAAGACCAAGACTCGATCAGATTTTTGCGATTGTTCATTTTGCATACACCACTTTTGCACTCCCCAGGGAGTTATTCTGTTTTTGATTTTTGCTGTCGCCACTCCTCCACCTTTGCATGATCACCGCTCAGGAGAACTTTCGGAACCTTCCACTTTTGATAGACCTCCGGCTTTGTGTACTGGGGATGTTCCAAAAATCCATATTCCCGATGCGATTCCCGCTGAAGACTCTCGGCGTTTTGCAACACTCCTGGAACCAGTCGTGCCACTGAGTCCACAATTGCCATCGTGGGAACTTCGCCACCGGTCAGCACAAAATCACCGATGGAGAGTTCCTCATCCGCTACATATTTGGCCACTCGTTCATCCACTCCTTCATAACGCCCGGAGAGTAGCACCAAATGTTGGTAGCCACTGAGTCGTTTGACATCACGTTGCGTGTAGCGTTTACCTTTGGCTGACAACAGAATAACTCGCACCAAGCGCTGGGGTGATTTTTGTGATCCCCGAGTGATCTTTTTTTTGATTGCTGCCACGCATCGGTCGAAGGGTTCAACCTTCATCACCATGCCCGCTCCACCGCCATAGGGCGAGTCATCCACCTTGCGATGCTTGTCACGCGACCAATCGCGCAGATCATAGGTACTGATGGCAATGTGTCCTGCCGCTTGGGCCCGCTTCAAAATTGAACTGGAAAAATAACTGGCAAAAATCTCGGGGAAGATAGTCACCAAATGAAAGTGGATTCGTAGAGACATAGATTGTCGTTACTATTTGGGGAAGATTACTTGCGCACTCGCTTGGTTTTCACATACCACGCCTCGACACCCGAAAAACGAGCCGAACGCGTGTTCAATTTCTGAGTTGTGAAACCATGCACTGAATCATCCATTGGATACAAATAGTATGGGCTATACAGGAAAGCGGCTGGAGCTTCATCGGCGAAAATTTTCTGTAATTCCTTGCTCTTTTCGATACGCGCATCGGGATTGGGCTCGGTTCGAATTTCCTCCAACAATTGATCAGCGCGTTTGTTATTGAATAGGGCGAAATTGAATCCAGCATCTTCTCGCTGATTCGAATGCCAAAAGGAATAGGCATCCGGCGAAAATGAAAGCTCCTGGCCAACCAGCAGCGCGTCATAATCGCGCGGTCGAATGTGATTCTGTTGCAAATCTGAAACTGTCAACTTTTGCAGGTCGACAGCGACGCCGGCCTCCTTCCATTGCGCCTGTAGAATATCCGTCGTGCGCGACAGATCTGGCCAATCAACCGTGAACAAAGTAAAGTGTAATTCTGTTCCATTTTTTTCACGCACCCCCTTTTCATCATTCATCTTCCACCCAGCTTCATCCAAAATCTTCTTCGCCCGTTCCACATCAAACAAATAGTGTTCTACGTCTGGATTATACTCTGGCATCTGAGATAAAAACGGTGAATAGGTCGGTGTTCCCTTGCCACGTAGCACGTCTTGGATAATTTGATCCCGATTAACTGCAAATGAGAGTGCTTGGCGCACTTCTTTGCTGGCTAAGGGTACCGACGCCTTCTGATTGAAAAACACTGAATAATAGCGCGGGATCAGTAGCTCATGCAGAACTTTGTTTTTACTGGTCAGGGCATCAAGTTTTTCCAGCGGCAAGTTACCAATGCCTTTAACCTCACGCTTGTTATACGCGGCCACCAGCGCATCTTCGTCCAAATAGAAGTTAAAAACGATCCGCGAAATGTATGGCTCGCCGTTGTGATATTTTGGAAAAGATGCCAGCTCAATCGAAGACGTTTCTCCACTGGCATTTTTTTGCGCTTTGGCAAAAGCAAATGGACCAGCCCCAATTGGCTTGGAATTGCCGTCCGCAAACAAAAATCTTTCCGGCGTCACTCCTTCCCACAGGTGACTTGGCAAAAGGCCTAGCGTGAGCACACCCGGGAATTGCGCATAGGAATCGCTCAACTGAAAAGTCACAGTTCTGTCATCCAACACTTTGGTTTCCACTACCCGCTGCCAGCTTTGCCTGAGTGGACTTTTGAAAGTTGGATTCTGTAGCACATCCACGGTAAACTTCACGTCGTTAGCTGTAACTCTTTCGCCATCATGCCAAAACAAATTGTCACGCAAAAATACCGTGTAAGTCTTTTGATCCTCCGAAACTTCATAGCGTTCCGCTAGGTCTGGCACCGGCAAGCCCGCCGCATCATATTTGAACAGTCCGGCATAAATCAGTTGCACCAAATCGGCGTCTGATTCATTGGTCTGCGAAAGCAAGGGATTGATATACATCGGCTGCCCAATCACCCCTTCTGCATATTCGCCGCCCCTTTTGGCCACTTCCACCGTTGATTGGATATACAAAAATCTCACCCACACTGCCAGCGAAGCCAACAGCGCCGCCAGACACAGTGAAACAAACACTTTTTCCTTGAAAGTGAGCGCTTTGCCAACCCGTGACCAATTCCCGGGAGAGAGCAATTTGATTGTTTCTAAAATACGAATATATTTGAGAAAAATGATTATCCCCGACTGGCCAGGATGAAGCTAGCAACGGCCAGACAGAGAAATACAACGGAAAGAGCAATCGAAAAATAGAACAGGAATTTCTCTAACCCCCGCTTAGTGTAATATCCACCGAAATCTCCTCCAAAAGTCGACCCTAGCCCCGCTCCGCGGTTTTGCATCAGAATCGAAATGATCAAAAGCACCGACACTAGCACCTGAATTGAATTGATGGTCTGCATGAAAATAGGCTGAATTACTAATTGAAAACTTAGCGTATCGTACCAATTTTGGGGCGAAAAGTCAAACGCTGGAAACAAGCGTAAATGCAGATTTAGGCAACAACCCAGCGGATGTTTGGGTGATGGCGGGCGCCCCTTTTGATTGCATTATGCCGGCCAATTCTAAACATTCCGTCTTCCTGACCAACCATGGGGATGCGTCCGTCAGAATAACGAGAGCCGTAACAAAGCGTTAAACTCCGGGCGTCTAAGTATTCTCCTGTATTAGCAAAATAAAAAATACCCAGCAACATTCGCTCCTCGAGAGTGATGCCGTGGGTTTTGTCCTCGCTCGAGGATCGCCCGCCATCCAAACCCCCGTCGGTTGTCTCTATTTTTTCGCTGACCCAAATAGCGTAGCTACCTGAAGTCGCCGAACGATCAGATTGGGTAATATTATTAAGGCTGTCCTCTGTCCATTTTGTTGTGGAAAAAAGTTCGACACACTTTTCGAAAACTCGCTGGGGCGTCATGCTTTCGGCTACCACAATAAGAAATGTGAATTCTTCTTTTTGTTCAGGTGTGCGTCGAGGAATGCGGATCTGAGATTCGTTAATCGGAATTTTGAAAAGCTCCCAATATATTTTTGACCAATTCGCCAACTGTTCTCGTGTTTCTGGATCCATCAGTCTTTCGCGCAGTGAATTAGCACGCTGAATAATTTCCGCTTGCAGCCCATCGACTTCGGCGAATTGCTTACTGACTTCTACTTTTTTTAAGGCCGCGTCAAATTCCCGCTTGGCTCTTTGCAGTTCATTCAGATCTTGCACTAATTCGCGACAATTGGGTTGCATATGCAAGTAGTATAGCACATCAAAAGCCTGTCATAAAAACCGTCCGTACCTGCCCGAAACGCTCCGCGTATCGGAGCGGGCGGGCGACCGAGACGCTTGAAAATTAAGCGTAACGAGCGTAAAGAAACTGCGACTAGCGAAGCGTTTTAGCAGTTTTAGCGAGTGCAGCGTGAATTTTCCGTCGAATGGAGTCAGGATCGGCGTTTTCTTTCTATCCACTTTCTTTGACGCCAAAGAAAGTGGATGAATACACTACGCAGTATTTTAAGTATATACACATGTATATACATTAGTATAGCATTTTTATCAGCGGTGTTTTTCCACTGTGAATTCAAAAAGTGAAATTGGGTCTTGCTCCGGATCGATGCCGCCTTTTTCAGCCGCAATGGCAATTTGCTGCTCCGTCGTATCCACGCCTTCCAGGTCCGGCAGCAATAGCCCCCGTCGTCGGCCGGACTGCACAATAATCCCATGCTGCCGCACGTCATGTGCTGCCAAATCCTGGACAGATACTGGCTCACTCAACACACTCACTTCGCAAGTAATATTCTTCAGTTCAGCTGCCTCAATTGGGTCAAAACGATAATCCTCAGAACAGGCTGAAACGGCATTCTGGATTATTTCCTCGGCCAGGTTATCGCAAGTTGGCAGAAAGGTACCAACACATCCCCGTAAAACTCGCTCCTGCTCGCCACGGGGCAGGCCCCTCAAACCCGCATGCTCGCCACGGGGTAGGCCCCTCAAACCCGCATGCTCGTCACGGGGCAGGCCCCGCGATTCACCATGGCTATAGATCGTCACAAAAACGCCCGCCCGACGGGAATAGAAATCAGGCGGAAGATCTTTCGGAGCTTCAACGACCTTATTTTCGATAATATATTTTTCGATTGTCCGCTTGGCCAAAGCTACGTATGGATCCATAAGACAAAAAATCTAAATACCAAATGCTAATCTCTAAATAATATCCGATTGTTTTAATATTTCATTCATTAGGTCGTTGGGATTTGTTTAGAAATTATAAATTATAAATTTACAGCATCCGAGCAGTGAGATATCCCACTCCAAAAGGACCCTCATAGCTCAGTTTCTGAAACTTGTAGGGCCGGCCCTTGATCATGCCCAGCATCATCACAAACGATCGCAGTCCGCACTCTCCTGCCTCATCGATGAATTTGGTTTTAAGTTCAGTCAGACCCTGAATGTCATTATGTTCCAATAGCCGAATGAGAGTGTGATCAAATTCTTCTCCCTGCTCAGAATAGCCCGCGGGAGCATCGGGTGTTAGTCGATGTGACAAATCACCGCTCGCCACAATCGCCACATCCCCAGACTGACTGTTAAGTAAATTGCCCACCACCTCTCCGAAATCATAGTGCATCTTGAGACTGAGAAAAGAGAACGACAAGTGCACCAAACGCGGATGAATATTTTTCGTCAGGAAATGCAACGGTACCATCGCCCCGTGATCCAGCTCAGCCTCAAACGTGTGCACGGGCATCTCATTGTTCATTTCGGCCGCATAGAGAATACCTTCCACAATTTCTGAAGCATTGTGAAACTCAAGCTGCTCATCCAATCCAAAGCGGGCCAGGCTCCCGTGAATGTTCCTGGATTCGTTCACGCCGAATGAGTATCCATCAATCGGCGCATGCGGCGAGATGACCACCAGCGTGTGCGGATTAGCATGTTCAACTTCCGCTCGCAATTGCTCCATGGCCTGCACAGTTTTTTTGACCAACAAAATATCTTCCGGACTCCCAATGCCTGGCACAATGATTGGCGGATGCGGTGTGATAGCAGCAAAATTAATCATATGTTTTTTCAATTAGACTTAACGAGATTAAAGTTATGCAAAAACACCGGCAATGCGACAACCACAATTGGCGCAGCACCCGCTCCGATCATATCTGGTCACCTGATAGCCAACGCGTTCGATTACAACCTCCCCGCATTGCGGACAATAGGTACTCTCCAGGTCTGGCCGCTGCACATTGCCGGCATAGACATATTGCAGCCCGGCGCGCTTCCCCGCTTGATGCACCCGTTCAACCAATTCCGTCGGCGTATCCGGCAAATCTTTGAGTTTCCAGGAAATGCAGCCGGAAAAGGCACTCACATGCCAGGGCACCCCTGTCCCCAGCTTTTCTTTGATGAAAGTAGCAATCTGTTCCAACATGCCCAGTTGGTCAGAAAGCGTGGGAATCACCAGCGTGGTCACCTCTAGCCAAATTCCTCGCTGCACCAACTGCTGACAATTCTCCAAAACCCGCGTCACCTTGCCACCACATTGCTGACGATAAAACTTGTCTTCGAACGATTTGATGTCAATATTGATCGCATCCAAAAATGGGACGATTAATTCAATTGTTTCTGGAGACATGAAGCCGTTGGACACCCACACATTCCTCAGTCCTTTTTGTTTGGCCAGCTTCATGGTATCCAACATATATTCCAGCGAGATGGTCGGCTCGTTGTAGGTATAGGCAATACTTGGGCACTCATGCGCCAGCGCCTCTTCCACAATCTCCTCTGGTGATAATGGATAGCCCCACTCGACTCCTGCGTATTCCTTGGCTTGACCCTTCCAACCGAACATCTGAGAGATGTCGTGATTTTGACAATTCCCACAACAGAAGTTGCAACCCACGGTGCCAAAGGAATAAACTGTCGACCCAGGCAAGAAATGAAAGAGTGGTTTCTTCTCAATCGGATCCACATGCGCGGCTGCCGCCTTGCCATAGGTCAGGAGGAACAGTTTGCCACCCACATTTTGACGCACGCCACAGACCCCCACCTGGTCGGGCTTGATTTGGCAATAATGCGCGCACGTCAAACACTGGACATTTTTCGCACCGAGCTGCTTGTAGTTGATACATTCTTGCATACCCAGTATTACAAATAGCCTCAGGTTATTATTCGCCTAGCGTTTACCCTGGTTAAAAATCTGACGGATCACATCATCCACGTCAATTTCATTGATCAGGATGTCGTCCACCGGCAAATTGGAAGACAAAATACTAGCTGCTGCGCTCTTGGCCTGTTCCCGCAATACCTTGATGACACACCGATGAGGATTATATTCGACCAGCTCACCAAAAGATTCGACTTCCGTTCGCTGTGTCCCCCTATCATTAAAAGTCACTACCAGCGTTTTGTGCGTGGCATAACGATTGACCAATTCTTTGAAATCGCCATCGTAGATTATTTTGCCCAGATTGATGATAATCACTCGCTGACACAGCTGACTGATATCTTCCATGTAGTGCGACGTGAGGATGATGGTTGTCTTGCTCTTGGCGTTATACTTCTTGATGAAATCGCGAATATTTTTTTGCGCCACCACATCCAACCCAATGGTCGGCTCGTCCAGGAACAACACCCGCGGACTGTGCAGTAGGGCGGCCACCAATTCGCATTTCATGCGCTGCCCCAACGAAAGCTTGCGCACTGGCACATCCAGAATATTTTTGATATCCAGCAAAGTAGTCATCTCTTCTAGTCTTTCGGCAAAATCCTGATCTGAGACCTCATAAATTTCTTTGTTCAAAATAAAACTTTCCATGGCTGGCAGTTCCCACCATAACTGATTTTTCTGACCCATCACCAGGGCAAATTGCTTTTGATATTCCTTTTGCCGTTTGTAGGGATCAAAGCCCAAAACCCTAACCGCTCCACTCGTGGGATAGAGAATACCGGACAAAACCTTGAGGGTGGTTGTTTTGCCAGCCCCATTGGGACCCAAAAATCCCACAATCTCCCCTTCCTCGATGGAGAAACTGACGTCCTTCACTGCTTCGGCCAAAAGTTTTTCGCGCCAAAAGATACTCTTGATGGTCATCCACAATCCGGGAGCCTTTTTGTAATACTCGTAGGCCTTAGATAGATTTTTAACTTCAATGATTGGCATAATTTCTCGGTGTTAAATTCCTACTCCCTCGTATTTTCTGAGTCCTCGCGTCCACATTAGTTTGGTCAAAAAATACATGACTACAATCCAAGCTAGCTCAAAAACCAATGCCCAAGCCCCCTGCCCAACACTAAGCTTCCCCAAATACAGCTGGGTGGGCACATAGAAAACATACATGAAAGGAAGGGCCTTGCAAATAGCCAAGGCCAAGGGCGGCAAGAAAACCAGCGGGAAATACACACCAGAAAAGAATTTGATAAACACTCCCAGTGAATAATCAATGCCGACAATGCGCTGCGTCCAAAAAGCAATCATGCCGATCATCACTGCGAAATATATTTTCAGCACCAGTCCCGCCCCAACCATCCCCAACAGCAGCAAGGCTCGAACCGGATCCAAATTGAAAATTAGCTGATCCCGAAAAAACAAGATTACCAAGAGCATCATACCAATTGACGAAACCAACGCCACGCTCATGCGGCCAAGGGAAAAAGAAAAAATATATTTCAAGTAGCTAATGGGCTTGACCAGGAATTCCGAAACCTTGCCCTCAAAAATGTTATGCTCCACGATATTTTCCAATCCATAGTTTTCCGTCAAAAAAACAAAGAGCCAGCCAAAGACCACATAGGAAATCATTTCGTTTCGTGCATAGCCCTGCACCACATCCACCTTCTGGAAAATCACCGTCCAAACGATTATCTGCACCACAATCTCCAGCAAGTTACCCACGCGATAACTGAGCAAATTCAAACGGAAAGCCAATTGCCGCTGCAGTTCATTTTTCACTACTGTGTAATATTTCTTCATAGAATTTCAGATGCCAACACTTTCATATTTTTTGAGTCCGACTTTCCAAACAACTTTGATCAGCAGATAGAGAATGACCAGCCAGAGCAGCATCACCCCCAAGCCCTGTACACCTTGCCACAGATCAATTTTCCCAATCAGCAACTGCATAGGAACAAAAAAGATGTAGACAAACGGAAACCAAAAACTTACCGCTACAAAGCCAGCCGGTAAAAGGTCCATGGGGAAATAAGCGCCTGATAGCAGCTTCACAATCACGTTTGAAAGATAGGAAACGCCGGAAACTTCGGTGGTCCACATCCCAACCACCCCGATGAGTACTGACAGAAAAAACTTGATGAAGTAACTGAGCACCAGAAAGGCCACTAGCAGCAACACCGTTCCCACGCTCAGAGACACTGTCAACTTGTCATGCAAGAAAATTATCCAGACAACAGCTTGCAAAACAATCACGCTGCAAGCAATCACGACTCTCCCGATTGAATCAGCCGTGATATATCTCAAATAACTGATGGGTTTAACAATAAAGTTAGACAACTTACCCGACTGGATATCTTTGTAAATCAAGTTTTCGTATCCGTAACTGGTTGTCAGAAAGCGAAAGATCCAGCCAAAAACCAAATAGGACATCATTTCCGCTGAAGTATAGCCCTTCACTATATCGGTCGATTGAAAGATCGCCGACCACAGCACCAACTGGGCCAGGAGCTCAAGGAAGTTGCCACCCGTGAAGGAAATGATGAAGAAACGGTGAACCAGCTGCCGTTGAATTTCATTACTGATGATCACCCAGTATTTCTTCATATCTCACCGCGTATAATTCAACTGGATTAACGCAATCCTTCGCGCACGATCTGCGCTAGATCCTCAATCTTCACCCGCTGTTGCGTCATCGTGTCTCGATCGCGGAGCGTCACCGCTTCGTCCTGTAGAGTATCGAAGTCGACGGTTACACAATAGGGTGTGCCGATTTCATCCTGGCGGCGATAGCGCTTGCCAATATTCCCATTGTCGTCAAACTCACACATAAAGTCAGCTTTCAAAGCATCGTAAATTTCCCGCGCCTTGGCCACCAATTCCGGCTTGTTTTTGAGCAGCGGGAAAACAGCCAATTTGATTGGTGCTAAATGTTTGGCAAGCTTGAGTACAATCCTCTTGGCGTCACCTTCGCCTTCTTCGACATAGGCTGAATCGATAAACATCAGCACCAAGCGATTGAGTCCCACCGATGTTTCCATAATGTGCGGAATGAATCGCTCGCCTGATTTCTCATCAAAATAATCCAAAGTGACACCCGAAAATTTGGAGTGTTGCGACAAATCGTAGTTCCCCCGCGCGTGGATACCCTCGACTTCTTTGAATCCACCCAACGATTGAAAATCATAAGTGACATCATAGGCGTCCGAAGCATAAAACACCAACTTCTCATGCTTGTACCATTTGATTTTGTTTTCGGGAATGCCATTGTCCAGGTACCACTGCCAACGCACTGCTTTCCACATTTCATATTTTTCTTTCATCATATCCGGATGCAGAAAGTATTGCATTTCCATTTGCTCAAACTCGCGGGTGCGAAAGATAAACTGCCGCGCCACAATTTCGTTGCGGAAAGCTTTGCCCACCTGCGCGATCCCAAAAGGCAATTTCTTGTGGAGTGAGTCGAGTGTATTCTTGTATTCGAGATATATTCCACCGCAGGTTTCCGGCCTGAGGTATACCACATTTTCTTCTTTCAGCTCATCCGTCGGCGAACCAATGTTCGATTTCACCATCAAGGAAAATATCTTGGCATCAGTCAGGTCGGTCGATCCGCAATTGGCACATTTCAACTTTTTCTCTGCCCGCAATTTATCAAAATGCACTTTCAGTTCTTCCAGCGTCGCCTTGTCGGCATCAATCCCAAATTCTTCCAAAATATGATCCGCCCGAAAACGGGATTTGCATTTGCGACAATCGACTTGCGGATCGTTGAATCCCCCCACGTGACCCGAAGCCACCCAAGTTTTGGGATGCATGAAAATGGCACTGTCCAAGCCCACCACGTCATCCCGGAGCTGCACCATCGATTTCCACCAGGAGTTCTTGACGTTTTCCTTGAGCAGGGTGCCGTAGTGTCCATAGTCATAGATCGCCGCTAGTCCCCCATAAATTTCTGAAGATGGGTAGACAAATCCCCGCCGCTTGCAAAGCGATACGATTTTTTCCATTGCGTTTTCGATAGCCATATCTTTTAAAAAAATATAATTAACCAAGAAAAAAAGCCCGTCCTGAACATCACAAACATGATGCTCGGGACGGGCTTCACAAAAGACCCGCGGTTCCACCCGACTTGTCCGACACTTCGCCGGACCACCTTCATTCTGGACTGACATCCATTACCTTTCAGGAAGGAGCCACCCCTCCATTACCGTCAGCTATCTGAATAACAAAACTATACCAGAAACCATCAATTCGTCAAACTAGTACGAAGGCAAAACACCCTCTGGAATAGTCACATCTTGAGGAATCTGATCCCTGTATTTGCTCATGGATTCGAACACTTTCTTCATTTCCGCGCAGGCGTCGGTAAACTTCACATCGGACGGAACTGAGAAATCAATGTCTGAAGTTGACTCGCAGCTAATGTTATTCTGACTATCCACAAAGTCTTCCGGGGCTTCATAGTTAACCTGATCGCTCTGGGCCTGAGGCACGCTCTTGGCCAGATCTTCCATGCAAGCAATATTCATCTTGGATCCCTGCTTAGTCTTGGATGACCAGGAATAGACTACCTCGCCATCAGACACTGAGTTGAACGTTTCGCCATTAGCCGCGAAAGAAGAACGGAACTTTTTACCCTGAACATAATAAACTGACTCCGTACCCGCCCCTTGACCATCGGTAATTTTGTAGGAGCACTTCAATTTCTGGCCGCCCGTGATAGCGTCTTTGATTTCTTGGGCCTTGGTAAACAGGGATGATCCGGATTGGCTTTCCTTTCCTGTGGTCTGTTTTGAGGACGCATCTCCTGGCACCGAAGGAGCCAACGATTTTTTCCCCATCAACAGGAACCCGACAATCAAGAGGAACGCCACGACCACCACGGCCACAACAACTAAGTTACGCTTGGACATAAGTTTCATCTTCCGCTTGGAAGGTTATAATTAGTTACTTAACTTTAATGATATTTTACTCTTTGGCCGACGTCCACGCAAGTCTGTAGCAGCCGGACCGCCACGGGTTATAAACTACGGGAGAATGACACGCCCATACTGCCACTGATATTGCCAGGCCGCCACCGATACACGAACGCGCCGCTATAATCGAAAGGGCCAATACCTATCAAGCCACCGCCTGAGTCACAACGCCTGGTCCACGCATAAGTATTCTTCAGCAAATGCTCTTGGTTGGTGAGGAAATAGAGAGTAATGTCATAAAGTACCTCAGCTGGGGTTTGGCGAGTCAGTTGATTGATTTGGAGAGCAGAGAGTTCTCGAGCATATTTTTGCCAGTTGGGACCGTCGAGAACTTCATTCAGTTTTGCATTATTCTTGAAGATAAGTTCAGGGTTGGCAGTAAGATAGGCTTCGAGTTCTCGAATAGCCATTTGATATCGTAGAGGGACAGGTCGATTCTGGAAAACTTGAGTTTGTATATATTTAACGAGCACTTGCGTTTGGCGGAGATAATTTCGGTTGGTGGAGCCAGGAATAGCTTCCTTTGAGACTAGTGCCCAGCGTGACTCGATGGGGTCATTCTCCCAGAAGGCTTTGTTATAAGATTCATTGGCAGTTATTTTTCTCATCCCATCCTTAGTAAATCTGTCTTGCAGCGCATCACGCACGCCCTTCATAGTGAGGGGGTTTCCGGCTTTATTTTTCCCAATCCGCAGAACCAGGAATTGTCCCAATTCCTTGGCGCGTTTCAGTTCTTCCCTCTTGAAAGGAATGGGTGGGATTTTATCGGGCAGATAACCGTAAGCTTTTTCGACGGCCTTGGGACCCAAGCAATCTTGGCCAAGGATAGCTTCGGCCTCCTCGGGAGAAACGTGGAATTGTTCGCGGAGAACCTCTAATTTAGCGGCGAGTTCCTTTTCGATAACCTTAGCTTCATCGAAATTGCCCACATCTACTGCCACATTAAAATCAGCCTTGAGCTTTTGGATTTGGGAAAGATTATCGGATATTTGCTGGCAATCGGGTTGCATATACGAATAGCATAGCACATTAACAGCCTGTCATAAAAACCGTCCGTACGAAGTGCGTAGGCCAATTCCAGCGGACGAGCGTTAAAAAAAGTTTAGACTTGTCATCCTGAACTTGATTCAGGATCTAGATTCCGGCTCGGAGTCCAGAATGACAATTGTTGAGGCGCTTTCCCTGCCTGCCGGCAGGCAGGTTTCTGTCCACTTTCTTTGGCGCCAAAGAAAGTGGACAAATAAAACCCGCTACATTTTAAGTATATACACATGTATATACACGTGTATATACATTAGTATAGCATTTTACGCTCCGTAATTGGCAATCATTTCGCTTGGCCGCACCCACCAGTCCATCTGCGTGCGTTTTTGGCCTTCTTTGAAATAACCGGGCAAGACGCTGCCCCGCCAAGGTCCAACATAGATGCTGAAATGCAAATGCGGCGCTTCCCACCAACCATTTTCGGGCGTATTGGACTTTCCGATCGTGCCAATCACCTCGCCCAGCTCCACCGACTCGCCTTTTTGTTTGCGCATTTCTCCCAAGTGGCCATAGAGCGAAAAAAATGGCGTACTTGTTTTTGGATTCTTGTGCGCGATAATCATGACGTTGCCCCAATTGGGTTTCTTCTCACTACCCGGATGCAGCGCGGCATAAACGACGCGGCCCCGACCAATCGACAAAATCGGCGTGTCCGGCGCAAGCACCATGTCTTCACCCAAGTGAATTCCCCAGTGCGTCTTGCCGTGCACCACTGCTTCACCAAAAGAAAGACTATTGGCTTGATAACCAGCCACCGGATAATCAAGTTTTTTGGTCAAAAGATAACCCATAAACTGACTCTCTCAGCTTAGATAAGTTTGAGTGCATCGGCCACTGCCACGATGCCCACCATCTGGCCGTTTGCATTCACGACTGGAGCCGTGTTGAAGCCTCGCTCTCGAAACAAATTCAAAAAGTCTTGCACATCCGCGTCTTCACTGATTGTCACACAGGGAGAAGACATGACACTTTCAGCCAAAGCATTGTGCACGGCCTCGACTGTCTCAGCACGGTCACTCAACTCATGCAATTTACCCGAACGCACAAAATCCACCACCGTCGGCAAATAGACCAGCGCTGGGGAGTTTTTGGAAAAAAAGTCAGACTCCGTAATGATGCCAACCAACTGGCGCTCAGCATTCAGGACTGGCACCGCGTGAATCCGATTGCTGGTCAAAAGCTTAGCCACATCCGTAATGAGCGTGTCTTCATTGACCGTAATGACCTCTTTGGTCATGATTTCTGATACTTTCATACTTTTTGAAGCTAATGATAATCCACCCCCCTTCCCTCTTTGTCTTTAAGTATACAACTACCCTAAATTATCGCCAACTACCAAAAACCGCCCCCGATGTTCATCGGGGACGGCTTGGGCCAGACTCCAGTTTTATCGCCAACGCGGATGTGGCGGATAAAAAGGATGGCGTGCTCTCGGTGGAAAAGGCAAGTCCAAATCTTTGCGAATCTCATTAGCTTGGACGTACTTGGCGTCATTAGCCAAAGCGTGCATCTCACAGAACTCATCAAAGTTTCCACTGTTGATATCTTCGGTGATCGGCCGATCGCCGACACGCGCTTTCCAAGCATCATAGTCGCAATTCTCCCAAATAGCCTCCCGGCGCTCGTGCTGACGAACAGCGTAAGGGTGAACTATTGGTCGGGGAGCTCTCGGTGGAGCAACCCAAACTGTTTTGGGAGGTTTTGGTGGCGCCACAACCCAAAACGCGTCGGCTGTTTGTACATTCGCAAAGAGGAACAGCGACAACACCCCTAGCGAACCCGTGATAATGGCAAGACTTTTCTGCATAAGTTTTCTGGCTTTAGATTAATTAGGCTTGCTTCTGCCTAATAATACGGCCTGGCTGATTATTGTTTTCACTTGCCAATTGGCAGTCCCCTCCCGCGCATCATGGGACGCATAGGCATCGGCCCGCCCGGACCCATTGGGCGTTCAAAACGCTCATTCCAGGGACGAATTTCGTTAGCTTGGAATTGAAACTCACCGGTTTTTTCACCGATAATTTTCACTTGTTTGCCCACGATCGTTTCCAAGATCAGCCGCGGGGCCTTGAAATCCTTGCCAGGAACCACCACCCACTCGCCACCCTGAAAATCGCGCACGGTCAGGGTTCTGGCATTTTTGTCCAAAGAAGTGACCACGCCACCCAAGAGTCCACTTTCCGGATGCAACCACATTTCCTCGCGCATCAACATCGCCTGGCCATAGCCTGGAATCATCCCCGGCATCCGGTTGCCAACAAATTTGTCTGCCTTAGCAAAGAAAGAAATAATGCCCACCACCACGACCGTTCCCAACACAATGAAGAACGCGCTTTGGCCGCTGTAGCGATAACCATAGCGCGTGCTGCGAAACAAAAGATAAGCCAGAGCGACAGAGATAGTCAACAGAATAACCCAGATCGGCGGCAGAATCAAAAAAATCAATTTCAAAATACCCAGCCCAGCCCTTGGTCGAATATCCCAATCAGCATCGGCTAGGCTATTGTAGAGAAACAGCAAAAACAGAGCACCAATGATACCGCTCACCACAAAGAGAATCCACTTGAACACATTCTCCAAGGCAAATTCCCACTTGGGCTTGGGCACCACATGCTCTGTTTTTATTTGCTCCATAGCCTTGTTGATCGAATTGTTGTATTCCATAAATTTAATTTACAGCGGTTGATTATTTTGCATGCGCTCCACCAGCATTTTCCGGCCCCGATCAATGAGCGTGGCCACACTCCCCTTGGGCTTTTTCAGAATATCCATAATTTCCTCGTAGCTTTTATCTTCGATGAACCTGAGTATTAATACTTCCCGATACTTGATGGGCAACTCGTTCATGACGGCGGAAACTTTTTCAGCCAGATCTTTGGCAGCAATCTCGTCGGCCACATTAACTGAGGAAGGCAGCAACTTCACATAGTCGACTACCTCGATGCTCACCTGTTTCGGACGGACGTTAATCTTGCGCAAATGATCCACCGCCGCATTATGGGCGATTCGATAAGCCCAACTGGAAAATTTCATGCCCGAGTCATAGTCATTGAGATTGCGATACATCTTGACGAAAGTTTCCTGTAAGATATCTTCTGCATCCTCCACTGGCAACTGAGTGATTCTGCGCACAAAGCGAAGCAATGGATCTTGGTAGCGCTCCATCAAAAACCGGTAGTGCTCGGGGTTAGCCCTTGCCATCTCCACCAGTTCGCCATCATTCTTCACCTCTATTTCCGCCCTTGTGAGCATCATCGAGAGTATAATTCGTTACTAAACTAATACGCATTCCTTGGACTTTGTTTTCAAAGGTATAGCACATTTGGCCCTACAAAAACAAGGACTTTGACCCATTACTCTCGGAAAGTTAGTTGCAACTTTTCAACCCAGAAAAAGCGTCGCGATCAAGGGGATATACAGCAGGGCAAAAACGGTGCTGAAGAGCACGGCCAGGGCAGCTTTTTCCGGCTGCACTTTCAAGAGCGTCGCGTAAGAAACGGTGTTGGCTGCTAGGGGCACAATGGCCATGAGGATCATAATTCGCTGCAGCTCAGCGCCATATAAATGGAAGTAATTATTGTCCACTGCCATCAACAGCAGCAAGACCAACGGCCAGACGATAAACTTAGCCAGGAAAGTCACGGCGATGAATTTAGCGTCCCACATGGCCCGCGAAAAACCCGCAATCCCCAAACCAATAATCATCATGCCCAAAACTGTATAGGCCAATTGAAAACCATAGGTTACATTTTCATAGACCATGCCGAATTTCATTCCGACGGCATTGAAAATCACTGCCAAGAAGAAAGCATAAATGGCCGGCAGCTTGAGCAAGCGCAAAAAGCTTTCCCGGCGGGAGTGATTACCCCGCGCTACAATATAGAACCCCAGGGAGTTTTCATACAAAATCATCCCCAACAAAATCAACACCGCTAGCGGCAGATAGGCATCCCCAAAGATCGCCAGTGCCACTGGCAAGCCGAAATAACCCGAGTTGCCCGTGCCGGCCGTGAAGCCGACAATATTCCGCGTCGAATCCTGCCAAATAAATTTGGAAAGAAAAAGAAAGGTCAGCGAAATCAAACAGCCCACCGCAAAAAATAAAATGGGCAACGACAAATTGCTGGCCACTAAATCCGCCCGCATCACGCCCTTGAAAACCACCACCGGCGCAATAACATAAATTAGCAACGGTGCAATAGCCTCTTTTTGCAGCTTCGTAAATTTTCCCACCAAAAAACCCAGGACAATCAAAAGATACAGCGGGGCGATTTTGGACAGCAAAATAAAAAATACACTCATGGAATCAGTGGGCAAGTTATTTATCAATTTCTTCTATCGCCGCAAGATACCATAGCTGAGCAATCTCTCTAGCTCGCTGCGAAACAAACCGGGAGAAATAATAATCCATATTCTTCCTGATTTCCTCTTTCGGCATTCCGTTAGCCTTCCGCCTTCGTACTCCCCGCAACGCTTTGTCTTCAAAAAATGAAAGCGCGTCAGCATCGCACAAAACATTCTGGTCCTCATCGCCGCCCTCTTCGTGATGCTCAATCAAACTTTTCACGCGCGCAATCAATTCAGCGCCCGCATCCTCGGCCAGCAAAAACTTTTCGATCTCCTCCGCACTCAGTGCTTGGTGTTTTTGGAGAGCTTCTGGATCACTGGAGCCCTTCTTCCAATCACCATAAATCGCCCGCTCAATGTCATGCGCCACGCCCGCAATAAGCAGCGCTTCGTCAGCCTCCTGTTTTAACTGCAAAATCCAATAAACCGTTCGCTGAGCATGCCGAATATCATTGGGGTTGTTCACTTTTTCCCAAGTCTCGAGTACAAACTTTTCCGCTTTTGGATATAAATCCATAAAAATAAAAGTCTATCAATGGCTCTATTTTTTATCTTATCCTACCTAGATCTCCTGCTAAAACCACCGGCTGCATCATCCTAATTTCGTCGGTATAAGGCATCTGGGGAATAGCATTGAACAAAAAGATTGGCTTGCCAAGCACGTGAGCAAAGCCCATTTCCAGAAAAACCGCGCCACCAACATAGCCTTCGACATCTTTCTTTTTCAAATTCAGCACTAGCACGGCATCGGCTGCTTGGATTTTGCCAAAATAATATTTCAGCGAATCTTGCCTGATTCCCCGTTCGGCAATCTCGCCACTGGCTTTTTCTTTCATAATCTGTTCATGTGTCGCCTCGCCTCGGTAAATTTTCTCTGCCGTTTGTGGCAAAGTGACCGCATGACCCAATTTGACCAACTGATCAGCCACGTCTTTAATTTCGTTGATGAAATCGAGACTGGCACAAATGGCAATTTTCATAGTCTTTGATTAAAACAATTTTCCGCCAATTTCTGGTCCGACTTTGTCAGGAGAAATTAAAATACATTGACCTTCTTTATCCGGAACGCCCAAGGTCAAGGATTCTGAAACAAACTGACCAATTTGCCTCGGCGGGAAATTAACCACGCCCAAAACCAACTTGCCAATCAGTTCTTCCTTGCCGTACAAGCCTACGATCTGCACCGATGATTTTTTGATTCCAATCTCTGAACCAAAATCAATGGTCAATTTGTAAGCCGGTTTTTTGGCTTCCGGAAAATCTTCCACCTCAATCACTTTCCCCACGCGAATATCTAGTTTTTGAAAATCTTCGATTGTAGCCATATTTTCGTCGGCATTTTACTAAAATTAAACTATTTCAAACTCTGAATAAATCGGAAAGTGGTCCGTCAATACATCAGCAAAAACTTCCGACTTCAGATGTTTCAACCCCTGATAAACGATATGGTCGTATTTTTTGCCCTTGGGAGTCGTCGGTGAATCTAAGAGAACCTCCTCAACGCCGTTGCCGATAAGATTTGGTAAAAACAATTTTACGCTGGAATCGTCGTAATTAAGATCTCCCTGATACAAATACGGACCCCTTTCCGGTTTTATTTTTTTCGCCATATCTTCCCGGAGGGGCAAGGTAAGTTCAGTCAGCGGTTCCATTTTGAATCTTCGATACGGAAAAGAGTGGCTAGTCCTCACACTCAAAACAATTCCGTCGTTTAATTTCACTAGGCAGCTGGTTATGCCCTTGTCATGCGACACCCAGTGTTCGCCCCTGGGACCAGTTGTTTCAAATTTGGGATTATGAAAAAGAGTGAAGGAATGATTTTCAAGCGGAAAGCGGGAGATGATGCATTGGCTCAACCCCTGACCGTCTTCAAGATGGGATTGATCATAAACATCGTTCACAAAATATTTTAATCCCACCTTGTTAGCTATAATTTCCGCCTGACTAGTGGTCGCATTCGTATGGCCTTCTTGGATAGTAATGATGTCCGGATTGTATTTAGCCAAAACTTCCACGATAGCCTCCAAGTTGTCATTGCAATAGACGAGCGGATCTAGCGGGTTATCTTCCGGCTGGCGAATCTTCCCGCCGCCGATATTCCATTGTATGGTCGAGATTTTCATGTGCTCAATTCATAAATAATTTTTTAACTTCTCGATGAATCTGTGCATATGCGTATCGAGCGCTTCAATCGGCCGGGAGAGGATTTCGTCGAAGCCCAACCAATGATAGCCCGCGAATTCTCTTTTGAATTCATCCGTTTCATCGTTTATTTTTATCTCAGAATCTCCCTCAAAGACATACCACAGATCAACATCCAAGTGCCCCGCCGTTAGTCCCACTGTTTCCATAATCGTAACAAAAAAAGGGACTTCGACGTTAGCGAAAAGAGGCTTCGCTTCAATGCCCAATTCTTCCGCTAGTTCTCGTTTGGCCGTTTCGAACGGTAATTCATCCTTGTTGACATGTCCGCCGCCGGGTAGCAGCTTCAAGGCTTTCCGATGATCCAAGAGCAAAACTTTTTTCTTTTTCCTATCGACCAGCACTGAGTAGCTGACCAGGTGCTGAGACGGAGTCGCCGGTTTTTCAATCCGAAAAATCTCCACCCCGCTCGCGATCCATTCCAGAACTGCTTGAATATGTTCCCGTTCCTTTTGATCAAGTGGCTTGACCTGCCCTACCAAATCTGAAATTTCGGCCTTTATTTCTGCCATACGCTTATCGTACCAAAAATTCTGATCTTTTAATAGCCATTTCCACCGTGCCACTCAAGACCCATTCGCCCTGATGAAATATGGTCCTGTCATTTGGCAATAGAGCTGTCCGGTGAAAACCAGCTCTTTCATAGAGTCTGATAGCACCCGCATGGAACTCACTCGTGGAAAGCACCACCTTCTCAACTCCCAACTGATTGAAAGCATAATCCAACGTTAGCTGCGTCGCTTCGGTTCCGATGCCTTGGCCCCAATAGTTTTTGTCCAAGATGAATATGCCGAACTCACATTCTTCTTTGTCTTTGAAATCTGAGAGCGAGGTATAACCAATAAATTTATCCATCTGGTCATAGATACCGAAAATAATACCGTCTTCCAGTTCGGAGATAAATTTTTTGAGTTCCGAAACATCTTTGAGCGCCATGCCACGCTTCACCCAACTGATATATTTCATTAATTCCAAATCACGGAACCACTCTAAAAGCAGCGGATAATTTTCCTCCGTTAACCCCTCCTGCAGATAAACTTTCTCGCCTGTTAATTTCATACCTTCATAATAGCAAGAAAAAAGGCGCTGCACCAAAGTTATGAAAAAGCAGCCCAAGGTTAGCGGAACTTAGAGAATTGTTTAACTCTCGAGGCAATGCAGATGGAAATTACTGGGACAAGAACCATCTGCAAAACCGGGGCCAAACCAACTTTGAAAAAAGGCATCACTGGCATCAAGCTGTTATATGACCACCGACCGGTCGCAAGAGCATATTTTTCCACCGCCACACCCAAAATAAATCCGGCAAGCATAATCATAGCCATTCTTTTCCAGCCTAATCTTTCTTCCGCCAGGACTTTCCTAAAAACAAAGCTGTCTAGCATCAAAATCAAACTGACCAGAATAACATCTCCAAGACTCGCACGGATATGTACCTCCACTAAGCCTGCTACGCCAAC
Source organism: Patescibacteria group bacterium (assembly GCA_004297805.1). Lineage (GTDB taxonomy): Bacteria > Patescibacteriota > Minisyncoccia > Moranbacterales > SCTJ01 > SCTJ01. The sequence continues at coordinate 36,599 of SCTJ01000052.1, forward strand.
AAAGTGCGGCGCATACAGCCACGCCTGACTGATTTCCCAGAGGAAGTTCAGGATAAAAGCAATCGATAGTATCTTGGCCGCGTGGCGCATATTTTTGTCGTTCTGCTATTTCCCAAAAAGATCACTCACAATCGGTGTTAGTCGTTCTTCAATCACGGCATAACCGGCATCGTTGGGATGGATGGGATCAGACATATATTTGGGTTTTCCAAACACATCCCGGAGAATATCCGGAACGTACACTGCACCCGCCCTCTTGGCCACGGCCTCAAAATCAGCGTCTCGTCCGCCCCCAATCAGGCCGCTCCGCACACCCACCAACGCCACTACTGCCCCGTTGCTTTGAAAATAAGTTACGATTTTTTCGAGATTCTGAAATGTTTCGGTTTGCGGAATTTTCCTCAGCACATCATTGCCGCCGAGAATAATGATTACCACTCCTGGGTCTTCATTGGCGGCCACCGCCATGCGTTCCAAGCCATCACGAGTCGTGTCGCCGCTCTTCCCATAGTTCAGCACTGTTTTGCCAAGCTGCGCCGCGAGTCGACTACTCAAATCATTCCCGGCCGTCGCTCCCACCCCCTCCGCCAAACTGTCACCAAAAATCAGAATGGTTCCATTTTTAGGCGGAACATTTTTAATTTCCGGAGCTTTTCTGAAAATAAAGAATCCGGCCATCCCCAATAAAACCACTGCTACAATTATAATCAACGTCCTTTTCATGAGATTATTCTAACACAAAAACAGCCTGCCTGCCGGTAGGCAGGGGTTTGGACCCTGTTTTTGTATTTGCCTGCCATCGGCAGGGAAATGTGTTGGCGTCGTCCCACCTGAAGTGGATTGATACCGAGTACTAAGTCTTATTGCGCGGGAACAGGTGCTGGAGATTCTGGGGTAGTAGTTGTGTCAGTAGCCTCTGGCGCCTCAGCAATTGCCTCTTCCACCTCAGTCGCCAAGTCTTCCTCAGCTTGCTCATCTATCGGGGTTGAGTCATAACCGCTCAAAAATTTGGAGACCCAACCAAAAAGGCTGAAGCTGCTTTCATTGGTGGTGATGACTGTTTTGATTCTCTCCCGCTCTTGCATTAGCGTTGCCAGTTCCGCTTCAATCAACGCTTGATTTTCCGGGGTCTGGACTTGCGTCAAGGACTTGGTGAGCTTACGAATGTCATTTTCGTTATGCACCAAACTGCTGCGCAATTGTCCAAGGTTCTTGTAGTCAGTACCGATCAGAAAAGTTTTCACCTTTCCTCGTCCTTCTACTTCAGCGATAGCCTCGGTAGTTTCCTCCTCGTTTTGATCCTGTTCTGCGGCCACCTCGTCAATTTGTTCACTCACTTCAGTGTTGCCCGCCGTCTCCTCATCATCCGCTACTTCCTTCAAATTTTTTGCCACTTCGTTTGATTTCTCCTTGTGCAACTGAGAATTAGTGGTGCCTTTGGATTTATCCGCCTTTTCAAAATTTTTGAGACTGGCCGTATTGGACTTGCCATTGTCCCCTGATTTATCCTTGCCATTGTCGCCTTTAGCCACCGCCACTAATGACGCGAAGCCTAGCGAAAGTGCCAGTGCCATCACGAAAAGATATGAAAACCGTGCTTTTTGCTGCATATTGTTTCTGTTAGCTTATTAACCTAATCTGATTATAGCAAAATTGCCGTCCATCTGCAATCACCGTCAATTTAGACGCACAAACGCGAAAAGAGCAGTTGATTCTTCTCGGGGAGGCAATCCCTCCATAGCTTCTGCCATGAAAACGACTCATCGGGGAAACCCGATGAGTCGTTTTAGCATATGCTAGGCCGAAACGATATTATTCTGCCACACAATATAATGCTATGTACCCAGCGTTGTTTTCTGGATTAGTACCTTTCCGCTGTGAGATGTAGAAACCATTGCTATTGGGAGCCAGGATTCCATTTGGACCGTGCTGCGCATAGGAAGCTCGAGCCTGACCAAAGCAAGCGTTTGAGTTGGCATTTTCACTCACAACTGGCGAAGCGGCTAGGGCCGTCAAGGAAAAGGCCACCATTCCCGCAGTAGCCAATGCTGTTGTTATAATTTTTTTCATAATTTTGAAGATTAATTGCATTAATTACAATTTGGCATGTCGACCTCATACCGTTTCAGATTTTGATGCTTCCATTATACACCTTTGAGTTTGGCGGGCCAATGCGAGAAAATACCCCTGCCTACCGGCCCGCTTAGCCGAATTGAGACGAGCAGGCAGAATTTAGGACATTTCTCACCAATCGATTTTGTTTGGAATTATTCTCGGTGAAATATAAAGTTGTGGTTGTTGTACTACACATTATCAACCACTACAACCAATCATGTCGGCTAGCTTATGACAATATCCAAGAAACAACGTGTAACCTTATTTCTCAATCCGAGCCTTTTGAAACATGCTAAAGCTCAAGCCATAGTCGAGGAAGTCAGCCTAACCACACTGGTGGAAAAGGCTTTATCCAAATATTTACCCAAGGAAACCATACTCAAAAAAACGGAGATCTAAATTTATTTTTTAATTGTTAAGCATGGCCTAGAAAGTCTCCCTCTTTAATTCAAAAGTTAAACTACAATCGTATGGATGCATACACGTCTCCAAGCACAAAACCGCTCTATCGGGGAACACAAATCGTTTGGTACCTCTTGGGACTAGTCGAGATCCTCTTGGCTTTCCGTTTCGTCCTGAGACTCTTGGGAGCCAACCCAGAAGCCGGCTTTACTAGCTTCGTTTACGGTGTTACCTACATCTTCGCCGCTCCATTCCTCAGCGTCTTCCAAACCACCAAAGTTTTGGTTGGTAGCTATTTTGAGTGGACCACACTTTTGGCAATGCTTGTCTATTGGGTAATCGCTTTCGGCATCGTTAGACTGCTCCTTATTGGCAAGACCGTTTCCACTCCGGAAGCTGCGGTCAAACTGGACGAACAGGAAAAGCAATAATCTATCTAATTAATTAAGTTAAATATATGGGCATTGTTTTGTGGATTGTCTTCGGGGCAATCGTGGGTCTAGTAGCCTCATTGGTCATGGGGAATAAAGATGGATTGGTGGTAGACATCATCATCGGCATAGTTGGAGCAGTGTTAGGAGGTTGGCTGATGAGCTTTTTTGGAAAGGTCGGAGTCACCGGATTCAATTTATACAGCTTTCTGGTGGCCCTGCTCGGAGCAGTGGTATTGATTGCCATTGTAAGAGCGGTTCGCTAAAGACAACCACGGAATTGGAACAAGGTACCCAGCTATGTCTGGGTATTTTTATTTGACCAACGCAAAAACGCCATTTCTGGCGTCCTTGCTATATTATTTCAAAGTTTGGCTTTGCCTAATGTCCAAGCAACAAATCGTTGGTGAATTTATCGCTCAAGACAGGTGCTTGTTTGGTTTTAATGATTGGATAGGTGTAACTAAATGCTTCTTCTGCAGTTACCTGACTATCGACTTGGGATAGTAAGTTAATACTATCGGCTTGCATATTAGTCATTCCGCTAACTACAAAGTAGTGACTGAAAAGTCCTTCGCTGTAAGTATATCCGGAAGTCGAGGTTCCTCCGCCTCCTAAAGTATATGTCCACGAGCTTTGATTCTCTACGCTGGACATGGCAATAACACGATTTACTCCGGCAATATCATTCATGCCGCCTGCCAGACACATATCAAAAACAAAAGCCTCTCGATATACAGACAAGCTATCAGCCCATGCCTTCAAGTCATCATCCCAAATAAACTGACCATCATAAGTATAAATAGCCTCGTCTACTTTTTCACCATCCACTATTCCGTAATAATTTCCTGAAACACCGTGTCCGCTGTAAAAGAAAACCACTTCATCATCGCCATCCAATTTTGACTGCAAACTGTTCATTGCATCTACAATACTGGCTTTGGTAGCATCGCTATCACGAAGAATGGTGATATTGGCAGGATTATATCCATATTGGTTAACCAGAGCATCTTTCATATGGATGCTGTCATAGTCCTGGCAATAATATCTTGGGTCAGTAGTTGGAAACACTGACACATCAGCCTCATCGGTTTCGGCTACTAACGGACAAAGGTCATTCGCTGTGCCGTTATAGTTGGCTAGCCCAACTACTATTGCATACCTTTCCCCTGTGGTTGGAATCGGTTCGCCCACTATCCCCGTAGCCAGTGGCTGGAACACTCTACTTCTGGCTCCACTTCCCATTTTGCCTTTGGCTAGTTCATCCAGAGATTTCCGCTCCTCGTCAGAAATCAATTGTTTTTTATGAACTTTAATGTCCGTGGACTTGGCATTGTTTTTTTCTTCCTGCTGGGCATTAACGTTTATTCCCAACAAGATGAAAAATAAAAATAATGTTACTGACACTGCTATGATTTTTTTCATTGTTTTTTCATGTTAGTTATTTACTGCCGAAAGTATAGCACTTTTTCATCCAATTAGACAGGCAGCCTGTCGAGGGCGGATCTGAGTAGACCAACGCAAAAACCCCGCCGGGAGCGAGAGCGAAAAACTTGCATATCACAACATTCTCACATTCTTGCCTGCCCGCCTTGGGAGGGAGAATGTGAGAATGTTGGGACGTTTCCGTATTCAAGAGAACGTACCCAAAATTAAAATGGATAATTACCAAACGGCTATGCCAGCCAGGCCCATCACTATCAAGCCGACGGAGATATATTGTTGAACGGAAAGTCTTTCTTTGTAGGCAAGGTTTGCATAAATCATCGCCACCAATGGATTGGCCATATAGAGCATAATCACAATGCTAACCGCCGTTGATTTGATTCCATAATTATAGGCTAGCGTCGCGATAAAACTGAAGATTGCCATTGAGATTATATATTTTCCAAAACCACCTGGCAGGGCGAATGTTTCTTTCGCCTGCCACATCTGCACGGCACACATGAGCAACATGACAACTTCAACAATGAAGGATGTCATAATCGGTCCGACCAGCGAAACGGGGAATTTAAACAGGAAGAAAGTTACCCCCCACCCGATGCACGCAGCCAAGGCAAATGGCACGCCACTGGTCAACTTGGTAAGCTGAGAATTTTTCAGATCTCTGAAATTGAGCGAAATCAAAATAACACCAGCGACGACCGATAGCCCACTCGTCCATTGCCAGGCGTTTAATCTCTCTCCGAGAAAAATGACGGCTAGCAAAGTCGTGATCAGCGCCGAAGAATTGGCAATAGGTGTGATTACTCCGACTTTGCCATAATGCATCCCCTTATAGAAAAGCATCATTGGGAAATAGGCGAAGATTGCCACGGCCACAGCTACTAATATTCCTCGCAGCGTAACACCCTCGGGAAAAACAAAAACAAGCAAAATAAACAGTAACGAGGTAGCTCCCACGCCACGATAAAACATGGTCTTCAGCGCGCCTATTTTTTGGGCCGGAACTCGGGACAAGGCACTGTTCATGCCAAATCCAATCATCGCCAACAAACCAAAAATAACCCCCTGTGAAATTTCCATTTAGTCGTTACGAATATTGTTTAATTTCTTCCTAGCAATAATCCTGATCCAGTGGGTGTCTTTTCTGCCCCCATCATCCTTGCGTAAACTCGAATATAACACCTCATAGCCCTCATTCTTCAGTATTTTTTCGAGCTCACCTTCTGAAAAATAGACAAACCATCTTTTCTCTTCGGAAAGTTTATCTTTTTTGTAGGAGGTTCCCTTACCCTTTTTGACCTGAATGAAAATAACACCTCCCGGCCTCAAAACTTTGTGAATATTTCTGAGAACGTTTGGGATATCCTTTTTTGAAATATGCAACAATACCGCCGAAGCCCAAACCCCATCGAAAGAGTTAACAGGAAGCTTCAGCTGAAGCAAATCCATCTTTTTGAACCTCGCTTCTGGAACATTCTTTCTAGCTTGTCTCAAAAAGGTATCGACCAAATCAATACCTGTAACTCTGAATCCTTTTCCGGCAAACCTTTTGCTGTCTCTGCCACCCGCGCAACCAATATCCAATACCGACCCCTTCCTTGGCAGCAATTTAGCAAAATCCAAAAATTCGCTAGGCATTAGACCCTCAATTACCTTTAGATAGGCGCTTCCCATCCTTGAATACGCTTTGATTGTATTGGCATGTTTGTCGCCTTCCATACTCCCATCATATCAAAAAACCCCTGCCGGAGCGAGGGTGGAAGAATTACGTAATTTTTATCCACCTCAGGTGGAAATTACGTAATTGTTTACGTAGATATGAACGTAGCAAGATGCTTCATAAAAAGTTTCGACAAATCGTATTTTTTATTTATTCAAAATCAATTTATTCCAATTTGGTCTTGGCAAAACAGCTTTTGACCCTGCCTTGCACATCGGACAATCAGACTCAGGATATAGATTTCCTTTTTCAGCTATTGCCGATACAATCTCTAAGTCTAATAATGTTTTGGCTCCAGAGAAATTACCAATTGTGAATATCGGCGATTGAACTTTTGCACCTAATCCATCCAGGATTTTAATCGTTTTTTTGATGCTCCCGCCAGAATAGATATCATCACCTACTACAGTAACCACGTCCCCCTTTCTGATATCGAAATCACATGTTTCGGTTTTTGTATCCGCATATCCAAATTTAGCACCAATCTGTCTTGCCAGCGCATATGCGATAGCTAGACCAAATGGCGGATATGAAATTACCCAATCTGGTTGTATATTTCTCAACCCAAGTTCCTTGGAAAAAATGTTCTTTACTATATTCTCAATCAAAGGAACATCTGAAACCACATAATCAGTATTCAAATATAAATCTGAATGCATCCCACTTTCTGATGTCTGAACATGGAACTTGGAATGATCGTACTTCCATATCGCCTTATCATTTATCATTTCAGGAATGGTTTTCATAAATTGTTAGGTTAAACATTACGCCGTCATAAGCCCATCATATCAAAAAACCCCTGCCGGAGCGAGGGTGGGAGAGTTACGTAATTATTTACGTAGATATGAACGTAGTCCGGAACGTACCTAAAAATCGCAGGGCGATGTTAGCTCTTGGGGCAATAAAGTCCAGTCTAATTACCCACTGGTTGCCCACTCTTGCTTTTGTGCTATAATTTCAATAGAAGTAAAAATACAAATGTATATGACTGAAAAAACCTTTGTAAACAAATTGGAGAGCATTTTGGTTAAAGAAGGTTACTTCTCAAAGAGAGAAATTGGTGTGGGATACGGCATAGCCGATTTAGTTATAGTGAAGCAAAATTCTTTCAATATAGACAATTGTAAAAAAAGGAGGGGCTACGGTCAATTTTCCAAACTACTAAGTGAGGAATATTTTAAGGTACTTGAACAATTGCCCGATTTTGAAAAAAAAGTGAGCAAGGTTGATTTAAATTTTTTGATTGAGAAAACCAGCTTATCAAAAAATTATCTCAAATACACTATCCTAAAAGACCTGCAAAAAAAACGCTTCATAAAAGTGACCAGCGAAGGAACTTATTTTAAGGTTAACGGATGGGTGCCAATCGTTAAGGAGGTAATTGCGATTGAGGCAAAACTGAAAGACTGGAAAAGAGGATTTATTCAAGCGAATCGGTATAAAGCGTTTGCGGATAAGGCTTATTTGGCAATCCCTAAAGAAGCGGAGCATCTGGTTAATAAGGAATTGCTTAAAAAACACGGTATTGGCCTCATAGTGCTTGATACAGCATCAAACATGAAAAAAATTACTTTACCCGCAAAAAAAGAAAAGCCTCTCAACTTGTGTAAGAGGAATTTCGCGATAGAACACTTTTGGTGCAATAAATACTTAAAACAAGTTGCCTGAGCTTATCTTGGAGAAGCTATCCAAAAACTTAGACGGTTCGACAACCCTAATATCTTCAAACTTCTTCACTTCCAGAACAGCCTTGTCGCCTGTTATGATTATTTTCGCCCCGCATGATTTGGCTATCTTAAAATAACAATCGTCGTCGGGGTCTTTTTTTACCACGTTCACATTTTCAAGAATCCCTTTCGTATCCATGATATTAACAATCGCTTTGTAATCCAAAATTATTTTTTCTGGCGTAAATATCTGTTTTTTCCAATATTTTGAAAATTTTGGCATCATGACTTTTTCACAAAACTCATCGTAAGTTTCCTTGCTACCATACATAACAACCTTCTTCGCCAGTGCCAAGTTTAATATTTGCCTCGTTCTTGATTGGGAATGACTCAGCATTCCAGATAGCAATAAGTTTGCGTCAGGTACAATTTTTATCATCGTCTTCATTTTTCTAAATCTTGAAGTAGCTTGTCCAATTCATCGTCATCCTTTTCATAGCTCCAATTTTTCGCCAATTGCAATACGTTCAACCAACGTTTGAGATGAATGGTTTTCAGGTCAATTGCGAATTTCCTATTGTAAGTCTCAGCCAGTTTAATAGCCTTCGTAAGTTTTTCTTCCATCAGTGCTATTTTTTGCGGTCTATCAAGTTTACTGAGCGCATCCATAATTTCCATTTTACGGTGAACGAAATGCTGTTTTTTAGCTTGCTCACCTACTGGAAACGAACCCTGACAGGCAGCACAACTACACTTATAACCTATCTTTTTTACTATTTCATCATTAACCTTGTCGAAAACCTCTGGGATATACGTTTTTTTAACCTTGTTTGACCATCCCTGAGGGCTTTTCTCTAAATTTTTAACTACCAACGACTCTCCATCGCCTAATCCGCTAGAAAAACCAGTCAACCCTATTGAACTAATAATCTCTCCGAAGGGCCCAATTCGCTGAATGATGACGTTTTTTCCTTCGGAAAGCTGAAACGACATGTATGCCAGCCCGCCCAGCGTATCTTCTGTAGCATTCTTGCAGTCCAGTTCATCAAATGATATGAAGTATCCTCCTATCTTGTCAGAAAAATCATCCCTGTAGCGGTCTACAATATAATTAACTATGCTTGGCCTGCACAAAACGTTATTCCCAATCTGTATTTTCACAAAGATAGGCTTATCAATACCTTTTTCTTCAACATATCTTATTGTTTCAGCAATCATGGAAATATTAATTCCGAATTTAATATCATCCGTATCCATTGCGAAGAAATACGGAGCTATTATGATATCAGCTCCCATCTTAACCTGATTGTCCACTGCTGGAATGATTACGTTTTCTCTTCTGAAACTAGAATCACTGTATATTTTTTCAGGTTGAACATCAGCCGGATATGATAGCTTCTTGAAATTTTCCTTTCCCTTCGCCTCATTAAACAGCATGCAGTGCGTTGACGGGTCAACAATAAATACGCCTGCTGACTCTTTGACTTTTTTTGCAGCCTTCGGCCTCCATATAACATGAGAGGCATCCATCAAAACTGCTGGAAAAGAAAAACCAGCCTCAAAAATTTTTTGGTCTTGAAGTTTAGGAATAAATATTGGTTCTTTCTCAAATATAGCCATTTTTTTATTTGGGTTTCTATTATATGGGAAAAAATAAGTCAACAAGTATATTGAGTCTATCACTAATGATAGTTGCTGTAAATGGAGCGGAGCGGAGTAAACCACGCAAAAAACGCCCTTGTGAGGCGTCCCTGCGTATGCTCAAGCAAAAGTAATAAGTATCACAACCTATTGCGATTCCCCAATCCCTTGCGAGATTAGGGCCGTTAGCCCTCGCTAACGGAGTCCTTAAGAGTCTATCCGTACCCTTGTACAAAAGGTACTAGCAGTATTCGCACTGCTGGACTAGCTGTTGCCTACCGAAGTAGGTTCGACCAGCGGATAACTACCAATGCTCTCCATTATGCCCTATGAGGGGCGTAACTTCTACTAGAGTGCATTTCTCGGTAGCTATCAATTTCTCCCTAGAAAGGAGGTGATTCGTGGGAAGAATCAGAGAAATGCTTTTGTAAAAGTCCGAGTAGTGTCATTTTACTCCCTAGAAATACTGCAAAGGTGGGAGTTATAGACAAAATAAAGAGGCAGATTGCTCCACCTCTAGTTAGAACCGTGTCCCTTAGATTACCCTATCTTTGAAGCCAATGCTTTGGCACTCTCAGCAAGAGCGTTATACTCAGCCTTGTATTCTGCTGGGATTTCTCCCTTCTGAAAACCGAAACAAACTCCACCTTCAAGCATTACGCTTATGCCCAGACACTCCTTGTTTTTGTGCTCTTCAGTTATTTTCACGACTCGCTCCTTTCCTTTTGACAACCGTTTTTATAGAAAGCCCCCTGCTCTTGCAATTCCAACCAGACCCACAAGAATCCAGAAAGTGTTTAGCAGAGAGTAAGCCTTATCCTGTTTCAGGATTGAACACCAAGACAACAGCACTGCGTCAGTTGTGTTGAATATCCACACAAACATAAACGGACTATGTGGACCTAACCAGCTCACCAGCGAAAAACTGAATATCCGCATAGTGACTCCTACCATTTCCAGAATTTTGATGTGCTTGAGGATAAACGCATTTGATGCCTTTACAATATGCCTGATTCTGCTCATTATTCCCCCTTGGTTGATTTCTGTTGAAAGTGCTGACTGATATAAAATTAGCTTATAAACTCAGAAATGACAAGTTAAGTTATTCGTGGAATCAGAGTTTAATCACAAAAAGCACCCTGATATGGGTGCTTCCTGACTAACATCGAACAAGTTTATTATTTGTTCAAATTAATTGCTTTGTCTGTTTCCACAAACACCGCTATTATTCAATCCTGTCTGATAGCCGTTAGCTCCTCCAGCCATATTCAAATCTTTTCCTAAGTATCCAAACGCTCCTGAAGCTGCACCTGAGCCACATTGCGCTCCAACTTCTGTTGCTTGCTGACGACCAAGATTATCCAAATATCGGTCAATTCCAGGAGTAGAGTTTCCAGCTGCAAAAGCAGTCAGAGAGAATGCCATAACCCCCATAGTAGCCAACGTTGCTGTTATGATTTTTTTCATAGTTTTTTTGAAGATTAAATAATTATTTTGGTATGTCGACCTCACACCATTTCAGATTCCAATACCTCTATTATACACCTTCTCAATCAAAGCCACGAACCCATCTGTGCTATAATATATCTGGAATAGTGAGAGTTGGTGTTTTTCAGTCTTTGACTGGAAACAGTGCTGTGTAATAAGTCCGCCATCCGCCTTGTGCGGTGGATTTGTCCGAAAGGACGAAAGGTGCGGTTAAAAGCGTCATTGGTTTACGGATGCACCAAGAGTGCTATTCCAACAAAGGACTTCCCTCGTGGGAGTTTTTTGTTTTATCTCAGGTCTATCCGAAATAATTTTCCACCGCAAATTCAAACTGTTTCAAAAACAGCTCCTTAAAATACGAGATATTGTTTTGCTCGTAAAACAACAGCATCGCCTTTTTGTATTCGCCTTCGTCCATACTGCGGTAAGAAAGAGGGCAGGAATCAAAAGATTGCAAAATGGCATTACCACCCAATCGACTGGTTCTTTTATTGCCATCTACGAATGGTTGAATATAAGCAATGAGTAGCATTAAAATAATAGATTTTTCAAAAACATCATTAGTTTCGTTTACCAGTTTGCAAGTTTTTTCTAAGGCTTCTTTTATTTGAAACTCATTGTCCAATGGCTTGTAGTTTGTGCCAGTTATTCCAACAAGCGTTTTTCTCAAGTTTTTTGTCACGTTCAAACCATCCACCAGCAAGGAATGGATATTTTCTATCTTGGCAACGGATATAGATTGAAATTCATTTTTATTGCTACCAATATATTCCAATGTTTTCTTATGGTTGAGAATCATAGTCGCCTCTTCCTTGGTATGCCCTGATGCTTCTTGTTGGTTTTTAATCAATTGCTCTGTCTCCAAAA
>SCTJ01000053.1 GCA_004297805.1 Patescibacteria group bacterium
AGAAACTTTCCGAGTTTTCGAAACAGGAATTCCTGGTAAGTGCCTATGGAGTCGGCGATCCGTCTGAAATTTCCGTCAGCTCAAAAGAAATTATTCGGCTCTTGCAAAAGGCTTTCCGAAAGTATGCAGAGGAAACAGGCATTCGGCCTGCGGGGATAATTCCGGGAGAAATCGGAGCCGAAGTCATGGCCTTTCAAGCGGCTGTGTTTTCTGGTTTGCCGGTCGTGGATGCTGATCTGGTTGGCGGAAGGGCTGCCCCGGAAATTCAAATGGACGTTTTTTCGGTTTATAATTTGCCGATTACTCCGATACTGGGTATGTCTTTTTCTGGGAAAAGCTTTTTCATTAGAGAGAAAATGGGAGCCCGGGAGGTGGAGTTGAGGATGCGCGCCTTTTTCAAAAAGAACGGAAAAGGCGGGATCTTGATTGGCTATCCAATTACAGCTGGCCAGTTTAGAAAAATTGCTCTGACGGGTTCCTTGAGTTTATCAGTGGGATTGGGGAAAAAACTGATTGCTAAAAATATTCCCGGAGCGCTGGAGAGAATTGGCGGAAAAATTTTGGCTAAGGAAAAGGTTTTGTCTGTCGCCGCCAAGGGCAGTGGGGATTTTTTCCAGGGCTGGGCCAAAATCGGAGACCTGGACCTCTGGATTAAAAATGAAAATATCCAGCTTTCACGATTGGGAAAAACAATCGCCCAGGCCCCCGGAATCATTGCTCTTTTAGATTTTTCAGGTAAACCGATTCATAATTCGGTGCTCAAAAAACAGCTGAACAAAGAGGTAATTGTTGTGGGAGTGCTGGCTAGGGGATATTGGAAGACGAAACGAGGGAGAGGTCTGTGGCGTTCGGCTTTTCCAAATTAATGGCTGCTTGAAATAAATCTAAAAAGGATTATAGCCTGACAACTGGCTGTGTTTTGTCGGTAATTGCCAGCAGGTTTGACGTGAGGGCATCTTTGGGGTATTATCGGGAGCTCATGAGGAGGGGAGTGTGGACAACTATTGGGATCAATGAGGAGGAGTAAGATGGCGGCAAGGGTGGTGAAGTTGGTGGTGGCGACCAAGCATTCGGTTCGGCTGTCGCTCGACGAACGACGGATTGCCATCGGCCAAGGGGTGAAGTTCTTCCTTTCGGCCCAGTGCGCTGGCGGGTGTGCTGAGAGTGCGACCGTTTTCCTGGAGATCCTGGTCGGCCAGGAGAAGGTCGCCGCTTTCGAGTTCGAGGACTGCCTCAACATCCGGGAGCTAGTCAGTCCGTCCAAAGGGGCGGTGCTGCTCTCGGATCTTCTGAAGCTCGAGGACTACGGTGAGCTGGTGGAGATGCTGCCGGCGACCGTTCTCAACTCCCTGGCCAGGGAAACAGAACTGGACATCGAGGTGGATGACTACCTCGTACCCATGACCGTCACCTTCACGGTGTCGATCGGTCCGCAATACGTCTCGCGGGTGGTCGTGGAATACAACAAGGTCTGTCCCTACATCTTGCTGCATCCAAAGCCGGAGCCGGAAGCGGAGAGGTAAGGGGGGCGAAAAAGCATTACGAGGGGGCGGCTCACCGAGCAGCCCCCTCTCCCTTTTTGTGGTACAATGGTCCCATTATATGAAAATAACCTTGAGTCGACATGCTGGATTCTGTGATGGAGTGGATCGGGCATTCAAGATTGTAGAAAAACTAGCTAAGGACACCAAAACACGGCGACCTATTTTTGTGTTAGGTTCGTTAGTCCACAATAGCGATGTGGTGGGGAGAGTGGAGTCTTGGGGGGTACGAAAGATAGGCTTAGATGAGGTGCGATCGGCTAAGCTGGGAGAAATTGGTACCTTGGTTATCACGGCTCATGGTGTCGGACCGAAAATTTATGAGTTATTGAAACGTCGGCAGATTTCCTATGTGGACACAACCTGTCCGCGGGTGATCAAGGTGCAGCGCTTGGCTAAAATATTTGCGGATCGCGGGACGCAAATTATTATTGTAGGCGAGCGGGATCACAAGGAGGTGCGGGGGATTTTGGGTTGGGCGGGAAAAAGGGCCAAGATTGTGGAAACAGAAGCCGCGCTCAAGCGACTCAAGCTGGATCCACAAAAAAAGATAGCGGTCATTTCGCAAACCACGCAGAGTCAAGATTTTTTGAAGCGCATGGCCGAGATTATCCAACAGAAATATCCTCAGGCGGAAATTGTGGAGACAATTTGTCTTACGACCCAAAGCCGTCAGGGAGAAGTCAAAAAAATGGCTCAAAAACATGAAGTGATGGTGGTGATTGGTTCGCCAGAAAGTGCCAATTCGACGCGACTGTGGGAAATTGCCAAGGAAATTAATCCGCGGACACATTTCGTGCAGCGGGCCATTGATTTGCGCCCGAGCTGGTTTAAAAACCATCAGTCAGTTGGAGTTACGGCGGGCGCTTCAACCCCAGAGTGGGTAATCGAAGAGGTCACTCGATTCTTGGCTAAGGTGGGCAAATAATTTTCAATTTGGTCATCACTGCGGGTTGCCTTTTTGGCTTGGGGGAGCTATACTATCAAACAGAACAGAGGTTCATGTTTTTTGTGTTTAGAAAATTTTATGTCCAAAATTATCATAGTCGAAGACGACCCGATGATTGCTGAAATTTATTCTAAAAAATTTCAGGTGGCTGGTTTTGATGTGACGGTGGCCTCTTCCGGCAAAGAAGTCTTGAAAGTGGCGCGTGAGGGTGAATTTGACCTCATTTTGCTAGACATGATAATGTCGGAAATGGGCGGGTTGGAGGTGTTGGAGGAATTGAAAAAAAGTGGCAAATACAGCCCCAAAATGAAAGTAGTGATGTTCAGCAATCTGGCTGATGTAGAGGAGCAGAACAAGGCTTTTGCCAAGGGAGCCGACGGTTATTTGCTAAAAAGCCACTATAGCCCGTCAGATTTGGTACGGGAAGTCGAACGTATCTTGGGTGAATATGCTGAACAGGCGCACAACAAGGAACGGGAAAATGAGTCGGCTGAAAATATAGCAAATGGTAAGACTGAAAAATCTGGGAAAAAGCGCATCCTGTTCATTGAAGACGAGGACATTTTTATTGAACTCTTCGGCAAAAAATTGATGGACGATGGTTTTGAAGTTGAGTTCGCCAAAAATGGTGCTTGGGGTATGAAGGAGGCGATGGATAAAGATTTTGATTTGATCATCATGGATGTGGTTATGCCTTCGATGACCGGGCGCGAGATTCTGGAGCGGTTACAGTTGGAAGAGCGGACCAAGAAGATTCCGGTGTTGGTTCTTTCGGCCTCGGCGGCCGATGAAGATCTGAAAATCATGGAGGGCATGGGGATCGTAGCTTCGTTTGTCAAAACTCACGTGGTGCCGAGCGATTTGTCCAAGAAGGTGCATGAAATTTTCAATAAATGATGAAATCCATATGACGCGAACACTGATTAACGAAACTCCGAAACTGATTGGCCAAACAATCAAGCTAGCTGGTTGGGTGCATGTGCGCCGCGATCACGGCAAGATTATTTTCATCGATTTGCGTGATCGGAGCGGGATTGTGCAAATGGTGGTAATTCCTGGTGATCAGGAAACCTATGAAGCGGCCAAAACGGTGCGGAGCGAGTTTGTGATTGAGGTTGAGGGGTTGGTCAAAGAGCGACCGGCCAGTGCTGTTAAACAAGGGAGTGCCACTGGCACAGTTGAAATTGAGGTCAAGAAACTCACGGTTTTGGGAAAGGTAGCAGGCGAGCTACCCGTGGATATTTCCAAGGAGGATATGGATCTGAATCTAGATACACTGCTCAATAACCGAACCTTAACTCTTCGGCATGTAAAAATTAAGGCCATCTTCCAGATTTATGGAGAAGTGCTGCGTTCATTTTCCGAGATAGTGCGAAGAGATGGATTTCAGGAAATTAAGAGCCCTAAAATTTTGAATAGTGCAACTGAGGGAGGCGCCAATTTTTTCAAGATCAAGTATTTTGAACAGGAGGCATACCTCGCCCAGAGCCCTCAGTTCTATAAGCAGGCGGGGGTAGGAGCTTTTGAACGTGTGTTCGAAATCGGATCAGTCTTTCGCGCTGAACCGCATTTCACTACACGGCATGTCAACGAGTATATTGGCCTAGATGCCGAAATGGGCTTTATCCAGAGTTTCGAAGATGTGATGAATGAATTGGAGGAAGTGATGATGCACATGTTTGCTTCCATAGAGAAGCGCTGTGGTGACGAGCTAGCGCTATATGGTGCGACTGTTCCAAAGGTGAAAGTTATTCCGCGTATGCGGCTGACCCAAGCTTTGGAAATTCTGGAACGGGAATATGGCAAAAAGATAGAGGGTGTGGATATCGATCCCGAAGGTGAACGGTTGATTTGTGAATGGGCAGCCAAGGAATATGGTTCAGAGTTGGTTTTTCTCACGCATTATCCGGTGAGTATCCGCCCGTTTTACACTATGCCGAGTGCTGATGGAGAATTCACGGAAAGTTTCGACCTTCTTTTCCGCGGTCTGGAGATTGCAACTGGTGGACAGAGAATCCATGATTATGACCAACTGGTGGAAAGCATAAAGCGCCACAATCTTAAACCAGAAGACTTTGAGCATTATCTCGATATCTTTAAGTATGGTATGCCGCCGCACGGAGGTTGGGGCTTGGGTTCGGAGCGAATTGTCCAGCAGACTCTGGGGCTGCAAAGCATCAAGGAGGCCGTGTTGTTTCCTCGGGACGTAAAAAGACTGACTCCATAAAAGGATAAAATCCTGGTATCAATCGGAATATCTCAATCTGGGAATTCATTTCAGGGTTGGTACTGACTGCTCATGATGGCAGCTGCTCCCTGCCTGAGGCGGGTCGCAGGCAATCATGATAAAAACAAAAATCAAGCGGACTATGACAAAGCATCGAGAGCAAGGCGATATTCTCAAAGCGCACATCATTAGCGCCATTTCTTTTTTGTTGGGTTTTTCGGCCTCTTTTATTTCCTATGTCATTTCGTTATATTTCAAGGAAGTGACTGGGTCAGACAATGTCGGTCCGTTTTATTTCATTGCTTTCGTGTTGGAGCTGGTGGTGATCGTGAATTTGCATGAACTTATTCGGCGCTTGGGCAAGTCACTCATAATGCACCTTCTTTTTTTGGCTGAAATTGCCACCCTGGTCTTTCTGATTTTCCTGCCGCCCGGTCATTTAGGCGCTGCTCTAATCGTGGCCACAGTTTTATTTGCCAGTCTCTTGTGGGTGGTGCTGGATATTATTCTAGAGACTTTCTCGGAGGACAATATGTCTGGCCGGATTCGCGGACTGCATCTAACGATCACCAATTTTGGCTTTCTGGTGGGGCCATTTGCGGCCACCTGGACGCTAGCACACTATGGTTTCGCGGGCGTATTTTTTGCTAAGCTGGTGCTGACGATTTTGGCTTTTGCCATTGCGCTGGTGAGTCTTAGCAAGGTGAACCATTCCTATAGTCGCAATTTGGAGGTCATGCAGATATTCGAACGCGTGCGAAGGCGCAAAAATATTTTACGAATTTATCATATCTCTTTTGTCTTGGAGTTCTTCTATGCCATCATGGTGGTTTTCACCACGCTTTATCTGAGTGAGCACGGTTTCAATCTAGGGGAATTGGGTATAGTCTTCACGATTATGTTGGTCCCTTTTGTGCTACTGCAACTACCAATTGGTTATCTGGCTGACAAGAAATGGGGCGAGAAAGAACTGTTAATCACAGCCCTGATTATCACGACCGTCACTGTTCTGGGTGTCTATTTCACTGAGAGTCGGACGGTGATGATGTGGGGATTGCTCCTTTTTGCGACTCGGGTCGGGGCGGCGATGCTGGAGATTTTGCGTGACTCCTATTTCTACAAAAGGATCGACATGGATGATGTGGATATCATTGATTTTTTTCGGACGGCTCAGCCGGTGGGTTATATCGCCGCGGCTACCATTTCGACCTCGATATTGACCCTGGGCCTTTCTATCAGGTCGCTCTTTCTCATAGCGGCTTTGGTGGTTTTCTCGGGCCTCTGGTCAGCCTTCAAATTGTCGGACAATAAAAGCACCCAAGAGCTGGCTGACCGTACTTGATTTTGAATGGCGATCCTGCTAGACTCGGGGAAGTGTTTTGCTAATCTTTTTTAAAGAAAAGTTATGTCAGTGATGATTCATCCTAGTAAAGAAAGGACATTTGTGATTATCAAGCCGGATGGCGTGCAACGCTCTTTGGTGGGTGAGATTGTCAAACGCTTCGAACGCACCGGACTCAAAATAACCGCTCTCAAAATGTTGGTTCCCAAAGAGGAGCAATGCTGGACACACTACAACAAGGACGAGGCGTGGTTTGAGCGTAAGGGCAAAGTAATCTTGGAGGATCGGATCAAGGCAGGTGTCTCGGCGGACAAAACGGCTATTGAATATGGCAAGGATATTGTTCAGCAACTGGTGACCTTCATGACTTCCGGGCCGGTCGTGGCGATGGTGGTTCAGGGCAATCAGGCGGTAAACGTAGTCATGAAAATAGTGGGCACCACTGAACCCATGACCTCCTATATTGGAACTCTTCGTGGAGATTTGACGGTAGACTCCTATGCCTTGGCGGGAGTGGATGGTCGAGCGGTCAGAAACTTGATTCATTGTTCGGACAAGCCAGAAGAAGCTGAGCGGGAAATCAAGATCTGGTTTGGAGAAAACGAAATCATCAAGTATCGTTTGGTTCAGGAGCAGATTTTGTATGATGTAAACCTGGACGGAATCCTGGAATAGTCTGAATGCTGAGCATTTGGCTGTTTGACTTATTTTTCCAAAATGGTATTTTGGATATATAAAGTTATGAAACAAGCGATCCAGAAAAATTTGTTGTTGGCTCTGCTACTCCTACTACCCCAAAAGGTGGCTTGTTTCTCGCATATCGAATAACCAAGAATTTTCAATAGAAGCGTAGAGAAAGCCACCACCGGGTGGTCTTTTTCATTGTTCCTTACGAAATACACACGAGGAGGGGGATGCAGATGAACGTTCAAAGGAAGGACATGGGTCCGTGCAACCGTCTGCCAGGGAAAAGCCGCTGTATCAGAAAGATTGAAGATGGGGTTTTTCCCAAATCTTCGAGTGCTGGCAACCCTTGCCCGGCCATCAGTGGATGCGTCACATGTGCGTACCTGTATGAATGGCTGAAGGGGCGGGTGCGCTGTCCAAGGGGTCGTATCAAGGAGTGGTGCAGTAATTGGCGCGAAGTTGGCAGATACTGTTACAACTGCATCCTGACGTCAGTCAGGCTGCCCACTCTTCCGGAGGACTAGTCTGGGGGTAGCCGCGTGGAACGTCACGCGGCTACCCTCTCCAAGTTATTTCTTGAAGCGCCAGAAGATTATTGACATATTTTTACCGTTTGATAATATAATTCCATGCAAGAAATGCGACTGAACAACTTTTTTTCCTTTTACTTTTTTAGCTGACCAGCGGTCATGTTGCTTCAGGCGGAGGATAATAGCGGAAGAGCGACTGACCAAAGAACGGGTCAGTTTTTTTGTTAACATCCTAGGAATGAGGATTAATTATAATTAATAAATTTATCAATATGCAAAAAGAAGTGGTGATTGGAGTTTCCGGGGCCTTGGGCAGTTTTTCAGAAGAGGCAGCGAAATACTATTGCTCCAAGCATAATATCGGAGAATATAAGTTGGAATATTTGATTAGTGCCGAAAATGTCCTCAGAAATTTGACTGAAGGAAAAATCGACCAAGGAGTTTTTCCAATCGAAAATTCTAACGGAGGCATCGTTTATGAGGCAGTCTATGCCATGGCCAAGTATATTTTCCAGATCGAAAATATGTTTGAAATCGATATTAAACATTGTCTTTTGGTTAGAACTGGAGCCAAGACTAGCGACATTAAAAAAATAGTTTCGCACCAGCAAGCTCTCAAGCAATGCCGAATGTATTTGAAAAGAAGGTGGCCAGAGGTGGAACTCGAAGAATATGCTGATACAGCTCAGGCGGCGAAGGATTTGGGAGAGGGGAAGTTGCCAGCCGAGGTGGCGGTGATTGCGCCCAGAAGGTGTGCGGAAATTTATGGTTTGGAAATTTTGGAGGAGGGGATTCAGGATTTAAAATTTAACTTCACCACTTTTATTGTGGCAAAGAAATGAGAAAAAAAGTTTTGTTATCCGGTCAAGGCAAGGTGCAAAGTGCGCTAAATGTTCAGCGAGTGGCGATTGATGCCATCGATGGGAAAATAATGAAGCTCTTGCTACAACGTTTCCAGTGTGTCAAGCGCGTGGGGAAAATCAAACGAGTAGCCGAATTGCCGATAGTGAACAAACAAAGGGAAAACGAAATCATCCGTGCCAAATTAAGGCAATCCAAAATGAATCCGAAGTTTGTTCGTAGCCTCTATCGGTTGATTTTCCAAGAAGCATATCGACTGCAAAAGTCTAGATAATTTCCCAGTTCTTTTCATTGATACGCAGTGTTTCAATTCGTAAATTGGTCAGAGGTTAGCAGGGGGTTGTCGAGGCGAGCGTTCGCATGTGTGAAATAAACAGCTCGGATAATCCAAATAAGGGGAGGCGCATATGTTCAAACTGTCAAAACGTTCTTCGCAACTCAGGCCGTCGCCGCTAGCGGTGTTTTTTCGCCGAGTGACTGAACTGAGGCATTCTGGGAAAAACATCATCTCGTTGGGAATTGGTGAGCCAGAAGCGGAAACCCCAGCTGTTATTCGCCAGGCTGGAATCACTGCGATTGAAGAAGGGAACACTCGCTACATTCCGGTGGCAGGTTCGAGGGATGTTCGGGAAATACTGGCTAAGAAGTATGGGGCGCTGCCCGAGGAGGTGTTCGTTTCGCACGGAGCCAAGAGCGTGCTCGGAATAGCACTCCAGTGCCTGCTTGATCAGGGTGACGAGGTGTTGATTGCGGCGCCCTATTATCCGCCGTTCCTCGAAATCGTGAAATTCCTGTCAGCTAAGCCAGTGTTAGTGGACACGTTGCCGGACGGCTTCCGTCTCACGGTGCGGGCGCTGCGAGAGGTGGTGGATGGGCAAAAGTTGAATCCGTGCGCACTCGTCATCAACTCACCGAACAATCCGACAAGCGTGGCATATGATCGGGCCGAACTCGAGCTGATCATGGCGTTTGCCAAGGAACGTGGCATCACAGTCGTCTCAGATGAGTGCTACAGCAATTTTGCGCCTGATCGGCAGTTTACTTTTCGCCAAGTCGACCCTAGCGCAGTGGTGATAAACTCGGCATCGAAAACCTATGCGATGACTGGGTGGAGAATTGGATGGGCAGTCGGTCCGAAAGAACTTGTCGACCGGATGATTCTCTATGCCGACAACTTTGTCGGCTGTCCGGGTTCAGTTTCTGAACGGGCGGTCGTTGAGGCGCTTAGTCAGTCTGGGATTCCCGATGTGACTACGCAACGTGCCAAAGTGCACAGCTGGCTGGAAAAGATGGGGATCGAACATGTTCAAGCTATCAGTGGCTTCTATGTGTTCGCCAATTTTTCCCGGTTCATGCAGACCAGTCAAACTTGTGGGTCAGTGGCCCTGGCAAACCACCTATTGGAGGAAGCAAATGTAGCGGTAACCCCCGGGGTGGCTTTTGGAGAAGCCTATGACGAGTATCTTCGCCTCTCGTTTCCGTTGAGAGTTGAAGATCTTGAGATCGCTCTAGCTAAGCTGGAAAAGGCACTCAACCAGTTGCGTTAGGGAGCAACCAAGTAGGCTGGGCCAGACACATTGGCCCAGCCTGTTCTCTTTTTGACTAGACAATGATTTCAACGCATAATGGTAAGGCACTTTATAATATACGGGGTGTAGTCCCGAAGCAGTCTTGAATATTATCGAGACGCTACGGGGGCGTAGTATAGTGGTAGTACCCCGCACAAAAGCGTGGTTTTATGTGGGGCAAACGCGTTTATAGGGAGCTCAAGTTCGGGCGGGGCGTAGTATAGTGGTAGTACGCAAGGCTGGGGGTCTTGTAGTCCGGGTTCGATTCCCGGCGCCCCGACCAGTGTGCACGAACAGAGGCGAGAGCCTCTGTTTTTGCTTTATCCGTTATGTTTTTGTCGGTTCTAACCTTTTCATATTTTTCTTTGAGCGCAGGGTAGTCTTCCGCGATTGGAACGAACCAAGGATAAGTATCCATCGCTAATTTCTGATTCCCAAGAATTTGGTTCTGACCAAGCGTCAAAAGTATCTCCTTTTTCTTGTCATCGTCGCCCTTCATGAATCCAACTCTGGCATAAGTGGCGAAGTTAAATGTTTTTTCCGTAAGTTCCAGCCATTTGTCTGCTCGCCGTTCTGTCCCGCGTAGTTTCTCGCGCAGTTTCACGATTTCAGTTTCCAATTTTGTTTTTTCATCCACAAAGTATTCTTCACTGATTTGGTCTTTGTAGCGCATTTGAGTGAGTCTGTCCAAGTTGCCTTGCGTGTCTATAATGGCTTTATTCAACGATTCATGTATCTTTGTGCGTGTTTCTATCTCACCATCATTGGCTTTGCTTAATTCTTCCAATGCCCAACCTCTAAACTCTGGAAGAATGGTATACTTATCAATTTCTTTTTCAATGAGGAGTTCTAATCCCGAGTTGCTGGTATATTTATGCTGGGAACAATCCACATCTGTCCGCTTGCGGGTGCAATGATAATAGGTAAAATCTCGAATCTTACCAGTGCTTTTGATAAGTTTCTGTTTTGTTTGCGCGGTGATGGCGCAGCCACATTCTGAACAGCGAATCGTTCCAGTGAAAGCGAAAGAATGTTTTTTGGGACGAGGTTTGCCTTTGCGACCTAAAAGCATCTGAACGCGGTCATATTCATCAACTGTTATCATACGGTCATGTGAGCCTTCGAACATTTCGCCATTCTTGTAAAAGAATCCTAGATAAAATGGATTGGTAAACATTTTGTAGATTCCACTGGTGGAAAGTTTGCCGCCGCCATACTTTTTGAATTTGCGAGTGCGGAATCCCCATTGGTCATTGGCAATTTTGAGAACCTGCGGAGCGGTATAGTTTCCAGTCAACATCAATTCCCAAATTTTGCGCACCAAAGGAAAGCGCACGGGGTCTTTCACAATAATTTTGTTGGTAGTGTCATTGAGATAGCCAGTCGGCGGAAGATTGGGCATCCAGCCTTCCTTGGCTTTCCTTAAAAGTCCGCGATTCACGGTCTTGCTTAAATCTTTGCTGTATTGTTCCGACATACTGCATTCCATGCCAAGCATGAGGGAGTTGTCGTCTGGCAGATATTCGCGGTCGTTGGTCATAATGGAGCGAATGGAACCGTTTTGCAGTCCCCATTGGATATTTCCAGAATCGAGCGGATTTCTGGATAGGCGATTTGGATGCCAAGTGAGGATTCCATTCGCTTCACCGCGATTGATTCTTTCCATCATTTCGTTAAAGATTGGTCGACCAGGTTTCCGCGCTGATTTTGATTCATGAAGAATATCAACTACTTTCAGATTCAATGCTTTGGCTTTTTCCTGCATGATTTGAATCTGATTGTCAATAGACTGGACTTGGCGTCTTTCATCTTCGGATGACTTGCGCGCATAAAGGATATATTTGATTTTTTGGTCGCTTTTGCTCATGTAGTTAGTATATAGGCGATATTTGGCTTAGGCAAGCCATTTTAGGGGTAAATATTGCCCAAATTTAGTTAGTTATACTTGATACTGACCTGATATGATTTATGGAGAGGCTCTGACTTTCATGGTTTTGAGTTAATTGTTGGCTAATAGGATTTATTGTGGGGATACTGAAAGAATATGGATTTACGCTTCCAGCGAGTTTTGAGAGTAGAGGACACATGGAACAGCATGGAGGTGAAATAAAACTGCTAGTGAGTGGATTCATGACTGTTTCGTGCAGTCCTGGATACTTTCTGAAAGAGTGGAGGCTTGCTCAATGAGTGTTCTTTGCTGACTGGGGAGATATTCGTTTTTGTCGACCAATTTGAGGAACCAAAAAGCGATTGTTCGGCGTGTAAAATTTTGATATGTAACCGTCATGTTGAAATATACAAGGGACGACAAGCCGTGATGGGCTTCTTGAATATTTCTGAATCTGCGTTCAATGGATTTCATGTGATTATTTTTAAGTAGTTAAATCTTTGGTTTGTTCGCGGCGCTTCTGTAATTTTTCAAAATCATCCTGGGAAATTTGGACATAGGTAAGTTCCATGGCGCGATATAGTTTTTGCGCATATTCAAAAGCCGTCTTTCTATCGAGGTCGACGCCAAAGTGTTGTTTGTAGAGTATTTGGAACTTGTCGATTGATTCATCGCTGAATTGCATGAAAAAATATGTGGCTGGAAAGTGTTTCCGTGAAAACAAAAAAGAGCCAAAATAAATCTTGGCTCAATGGTATAAAAAGTTAAAGTGAGTATTAGCGACTCACTTCATTCACTCTATTCACTTTTTAAAAATTTCTTCGAATCATATTGTTTTTTCTGGAAAAAAGTAATTTTTCTGTTTTAGTTTTTTCTTTAATCCGCTTGTTTAATAATCGCATCGTGTCCATAACTGACTTTCGGAATTTTTCTTCTTTTTTGAAAAATTCTTCGCCTGTCATTTCTTCATAAATTTCATCCCAGCTAACTAGTTCGCCTTTTTTATGGCTGAAAACTATCTTGCAAAAATAATATTCGTTTTTATAGGCTGGTATTTCGATAGGAGCGCCGAAAAAATATAAAATTGATTTGTTAGTGTCAAAACTTAAATTGCTGGAAGGAATTGTTCTGGCTAGGTTTTCGATTTTCTTCTCAAATTTTGGATGTAATATTTTAATACTGAATCCAGTCGGTTCAATTTCAAATCCTCCACTAACTGACTTTGGCTGAACAAAAATGTCATCACTAAAAATATTTTGAATAATTTGGATGATTCCGTCATGCCTAAGCGCAAGAATAATATCTCTCTGTGTGTCTATGTCCGGCGCACCCTCGCGCGCCGACATCACAGCGAGATTGTAGGTGATAACATCGCTTTTGGCTGATTCGCATTTATCCTTAATCTGACCCAAAATCCAAAACTGGTGCTGATTGTATAGCTCTTTACTCATAAATCTAATATATCAAAAAATGGACTGAAAAGATAGACAATGTCTGAAAAACATGCTATAATGGATACATAAGGCTCAATGAAGCCATAACGAAGATAAATAACCAACTTAATCGGAGGTAAAAAAATATGAAAGAGCAAATGCCAACACCAGAAGAAGTAGCAGCAATTCAAAAGGAAAGAACTATTAACGATGCCGAGCTGTTGAAGGACGGCGCTGAATATAATGAAAATGGTGTGCTAGCGCCGACTGATGAGCAAACTCGAAAAGCGGAGAAAGAGATGAAATTTGAACTTTTATCAAAGGAATTGGAAAGCAAAGGGATAAAAGAAGGTGATTTGATTAGGGTCTGGCTTTCCAAAGAACATCATAGAATGGGACCAATGGGTCCAGAAAATACAAATACTCCTGGATATTTTGTAGAGCTGACGAAAACACAACTTATAACAATGGGACGCACCTTTTTTGATAGAAAGGTTTATAAGAAGATAGCCTTAGAGGATGTTGTGAGAGTTGAAAAAGAAGTTGACC
>SCTJ01000193.1 GCA_004297805.1 Patescibacteria group bacterium
ATATCGTTTATCACCAAGATGAACTTTCTCGTTATCAACAGTTGCAACAGACTGTTGACGATTCTCCTGACTGGAAGCGTGCAGCCTTATTGGATGAATATGAAATAAACATCAATTTTCATCAATCTGAGCTTGATCTTTTGCAAGCTCAGGCTGCGGCAGAGGAAGAACAGCCCACCGAGGAGGAAGAAGCTGAAGATTCCGCCACTTCTAGTCAATTTGATGAAGACGAAGGGGCGAACAGCTAAATGGGTAAATATGCCTCAACGATAGCTGATGCTGAATCGCGCATGGCGGTGGCTCTTTCTCAGGGTGAAGAGTGCAAAGCCGCGATTTCAGGATATGAATCAGAGCGAGATTCTTTTGTTGCGCAGTTGAGTATTTTAGAAAGTGAATTATCGGAATTGCAGGCTGAAGTTGATCGCTTATATGAATCGGATGGGGATTGGCAATCTGTTTGGTCTGATTGGCAATCAAAAACTGGAGAAATTTCTTTGATTATGAGTGAAGTCGAAGATAGGAACTCTTACATCAAGGACGCTGAGAGCGATCTAGAGTATTACCGTAATGAATATCGGAATGCGCGTGATCAGCTTCGTGAAGCTCAGCAAATGGAAGAAACGGAATAAATCTAATGGTCGCCATCAAAAAAACAACCCGTAAGAATCCCTATGAACTGCTGCGGGGGCAATCATGAAACGCGTCGTGACAGTAACGAAAAATTAGAAGGGTTGACATGTCTCGTTTAACTGGCGCCCAAGAGCGTTTATATCAAGCTGAAGTTAATGGCGGTACAGCTAGAGCATTCTTAGAAATGGCGCGAAATCGCATTTCCGAGCTTGAAAATGAGCTTAGAGAATCTGCGGATATTATTTCTCGTTATGAGGCTGATCTTGAATATTGGCGTGATGAGTATCGGGCGGCGCGTAGTGAGCTTCAAGAAGCTGAGTTAGAAGAAAGGGAATAAATCGAATGGCCTCCATCAAAAAATCCACCCGCAAGAATCCCAAGCAAGACTTAAGCGCGTTCGAACTCTCCGAGTTGACCAAGCGCTGTCAATATGTCCCCGTTCCCGAGCCTCTTCAGGCATTCGCCGCGTCCGCGCAGAGGAGCGAGGCATCGAGCGACGATAGCGGGCGCGGCGAATGCCCCCCCCAGCTAACAGGGGGGGAAAGTACCGAAGCCCACATCAAGGTACTCCCTGACGCCGTTGCTCTTAACAAGTTCTTTTTCCCGTCCACCGGGCAAACGTTATTAGTTACGGAAGTCTCCAGCC
>SCTJ01000157.1 GCA_004297805.1 Patescibacteria group bacterium
GGCGTGGACTTGGTCAACATTTTGGGGGCAAACATTATCAGATGTTTTAAAGTTGGGTAGGATGGTGTTTGAGTGGGTACAAAATAATTGGCAAAAAGTGATGCGCGATGTCGTTGCCAAGCGCATTATAGATTATATCGTTGACCAAACCGTTAAATGGGTTCAGGGCGGCGGCGACCCGAAATTTGTCAGCGATTGGGACGGATTTTTGAAAGACGCCGGCGATATTGCTTTTGAATCCATATCAAGAGACCTTCTTCTCGCGGACCTTTGTGCGCCGTTTGGTTTGCAGTTGAGATTGGCGTTTTTGCCGGTGCCGAAATTCAGTCAGGCGGTTTCTTGCACTTTAGATAAGGCTGTAAAGAATATTCAGGATTTTTATGTTGATTTTTCGGTCGGCGGCTGGGAAGGATATCTGGCGAGTTGGGAGCCGCAAAATAATTTTTTCGGCGCGGCGCTGATGTTGCAAGATGAAAATATGTTGAAACAAGCTAAAGCCGTGCAAGTCGCTGGTCAAAAAGCGTTGGCAGGTAAGGGATTTTTAGGAGTGGAGAAGTGTAAGAAGACGGAGGAAGGAGAAACTAGTCAAAATAATTGGGATAATCGGGCTGCAGTTGCCGCAGATCAATCTAATGCTTGCGAGTATAGTCAGGGTGTCGCTACAAGTGAAGCGACTGCAGAAGCTTATGACGAATGTATTAAAAATTGGGAGCAAAGTGAAGAGGGCATAAATGAGAGGGGCCAATTTGATAAAGATATGAGTGGGTTAGGTTATAAACAAGATACAACTGGAACGTATTGCGACCCAAAAAATATGGAAACAACCACTCCAGGTGCTCTTGTCGGCGATGCTGTTGGTAGCGCCATTACAACTGATTCAACATGGGCCGCCAATATCAGTTCCTGGGTTTCGGCTTTGGTCAACGCCGCGATTAATCGGTTAATGGAAAAAGGTTTGTCGGAAATGAAAGAATCGGATAAAGACGCGCGGCCGGATTACTATCCTGAAGAATATGCTGATATGAGAACCGCTAATTATGGAGCTGATAAGGAAATGATGATTAGTGAAATTAGAAAGGCCATGGGTAATGGTATTGGCGCCGATACTACATCTATAACTCAAGAAACATTAGTTTATGCCAGTTCAACGCTCGCGATGCTTCAACAAATACAATCTAGTGGATGCGTTGTTGGCGCGAATGAAATCGCAACGGCTCAAAATGAAGTAGATAGCCTTTTATCTCAAGATGATATTCAATTGGAAGGCGACCAATTAATTAATGATATTAGGGCGACTAATCCTTCAGATACCGCGGCGTGGTCAGTGATTTTGGACCGTTATAACGCGTTTATAGATAGGAGTAATCAAAATTTAACTAATATAAGAAATACTAATGCAAATTATGACCCAATAGGAGATGCGCAAGCCAGATTAACTGCCGCGATTGCTCAAAACAGC
>SCTJ01000194.1 GCA_004297805.1 Patescibacteria group bacterium
TACGAACAAGAGCTTTCCAAGTTGGAAAAAAGGGAATTTGAAAGTAAAATGGATAAAAAATATCACGAACGTTTCCAGATTCCGCTGAGTTTAGCGTTCATTTTCTTATTAATTGAGACATGTTTAACGACGCGCAAAAAAATAGATTCATAATTATTCTCACTTTTGTTTTGGCGATCGGTTTCCAACGACAAGGATTCTGTGCCTCACCGAGAAGCTTGGTTGAGCAGGGGAACCGGTTGTACCAGAAAGGAGATTTTGCCTCTTCTATTGAGAAATACTCAAAAGGCCTTGAGAAAAACCCGGAGTCAGACGTGGTTAATTATAATTTAGGGACGGCCTATTACAAAAATGGCGAATATGACAAGGCCATCGAGCCTTTACAAAAGGCTTTATTGACTGAATCAAACGTTTTGAAAGAAAAGGCGAGCTATAATCTCGGCAATGCGTTGTATAAATCAGGAATCAGTAAAGAGAAGCAGGATTTGCCAAAGGCTGTTTCCTCGTTAGAAAAGGCTGTGGCCCAGTACGAGCAGGCCTTAAATATAGAGAAGAAGGAAGATACGGTATTTAATGATGAATTTGTAAAGAAAGAACTGGAGCGTTTGAAAAAGAAATTAGAAGAGCAGAAGAAAAATCAATCCAATTCCAAGCAGCAACCTCGACAAAATAATCAAAATCAAAAACAGGAAAAGAATCAACAGGATCAGTCCTCTTCCTCAAAGAATCAGGAACAAAATAAAGGTTCTCAGAAGGAGAGCGCCTCTTCTGAAAATAACAAAGAACAAAATGAAAATCAGCAAAAGCAGGAGTCCGCGCAAAAAGGTTCCGATAAGAAACAAGAACAGAATAAAGAGAATGCGAATCAGGCCAATCAAGGTCAAAATCAGGATCAGAAACAAAATTCGCAAACTCAAACTCCACAAAATAAACAAAATGAGTATAATAATCAAAATCAACAGGCGCAGAATTCATCCAACGACTCGGTTAAGGATAAGCAACCTGCAGGACAAGGCGAACAACCCGTCGCCCAGGGTGAATTAACGCCCAAGGAAGCCAAGATGCTTTTGGAAAATTACCAACAAACCGAGGAGCCCAAAGGGCTTCTGAATTTAAAAATAAAAAAGACGGATTCTGCCCCGGTTCAAAAAGATTGGTAGATGATGAAAGTCTTGTCGCAAACAATTCGGCCCTTATGTCTTGTTTT
>SCTJ01000158.1 GCA_004297805.1 Patescibacteria group bacterium
AAGCAGCTTATCAATTAACAGAAGGACAACTTAACGAATGGGACAATCAAATCCATTGTCTTAAACGATTTGATAAGTATAAAAAATTCTTGGCGTTAGACGGCAATGTGTTTTTTAAAGATGCGTTACAAAACAGCAATATTTATAAAGACCAAGAGAAAGCAAAACCTGTATTAAGTAAATTAAACGATTTACAAAAATTACTCCCTGATAAGATTAAACCCGCTTCCCCGTTTTATGCGGTGTTAATGATGGACGGCGATAGTTTAGGCAAGCAAATGAGTGTTAAGGACAAGCAGGAAAATATCACCCAAGGTTTAAAAGACTTTACCGATAGTGTGCCAAACTTAGTAGAAAAACATAGCGGCTTTTTAATTTACGCAGGCGGCGATGATGTGTTAGCTGTGTTGCCGTTAGAAGATGCGCTGTCCTGTGCATTGGCTGTTCGACAAAGCTATGAATGTGTGTTTGCTAAACAAAACTTAGGTAAAACCGAAAAAAAGCAGGTTTTTACCAGCATTTCTGCTGCTGTGTTGTTTGCCCATATCAATATGCCGTTGAAAAATGTCTTAAAAGAAGCGCATCAACTATTAGATAACGTAGCGAAAGACAAGTACGGACGCGATAGTTTAGCGGTCAGTGTTTGGAAGCCAGGCGGAAAAGTATTGGAATGGGCAAGGTCTTGGGATAAAGCGGTTGAAAATAAGCAGTTAGTAATAGAGCGTTTGGCAAAACAGTTTGCAACAGATGATGAAAGTGGGCAATTTAGCAATCGTTTTTTGTACAAAATTCGAGAGCGGTTTGAGTTGTTAAATCCACCACTTGATCCGCACGACGAAACCAAAAAACTACCGCCTGTGTTATCTGATGCACAAGCCATAGATTTAATGGCGGCGGAATATTTTTCATCCGGTTTGTGTGAGTTGCTAAAAATAGATGAGAAAAAAGCAACTCATGCTGAAAAAATGAGCCATGCTAAAACAATAGTCGCACCTTTGTTGGAACAATGTCGCCCAATTTATCGAAAACTTGATATGAATACAGCAACTTTTGAGTCAAGTACAGATGTGTTGGTAGATGCCGCGCTCTTGATTCGTTTTCTTGCCCAACACGGAGTAAATCTATGAAAACATGGCGATTTACCGCATTAGACAGCTTATTTTTTCGGGAAGCTCGTCCGTTTGATAATCTCGGTGGTAGCGAATTAGGC
>SCTJ01000195.1 GCA_004297805.1 Patescibacteria group bacterium
CATTAACGCTTACCATCGGCTTATGCAGTTGGGTATGGATGAGTTATCAAACGGCGTTAACTGAACCTGTGGTGAAAACTAAAACCCTGATTAAGATTGAGAAAGGTGATTCCATCAATAAACTCATCGACAAACTGCAAGAACAGCAGATTCCGATTGATTCGATGTGGTTCAAATTCATGGCTTACCAACAAAATGCCAGCAATAAACTCAAAGTCGGTGAATATGAACTCAAAAGCGGTTCAACTGCACTGCAAATTTTGGCTTTATTTGTGAGCGGAAAAACTCATCAATATTCTGTTACCTTTCCTGAAGGCTGGAATTTTAAACAGATTTTACAAAAGCTTAACGCGAATCCTGATTTAAAACATACCTTAGAAGGTATGGATAATCAGGCGATTATGGCGAAACTGAATGCGGATAAAAAACACCCGGAAGGCCTATTTTTTCCTGATACTTATTTTTTTGCTAAAAATGCCACTGATTTTTCAGTGTTAAAAAAAGCTTATGATAAAATGCAAAGCGTTTTAGCCGAAGAATGGCAACACAGAGAACCAAATCTACCGTTGCAAAATCCTTATCAGGCTTTAATTCTCGCTTCGATTGTAGAAAAAGAAACTGCCGCTCCTGCTGAACGGCCGCTAATTGCCGGAGTGTTTGTACAACGCTTAAAAATGGGAATGTTGTTACAAACGGATCCAACTGTGATTTATGGGATGGGCGACAGCTATCAAGGCAACATCCGTAGTCAGGATTTACGCACAGCTACGCCGTATAACACTTACGTTATTAAAGGACTGCCGCCTACGCCGATTGCCATGCCAGGCAAAGAAGCCATCCGTGCAACTTTGCATCCGGGTAAAACCAATAATTTATATTTTGTAGCGCGCGGCAGTCATGGAGCGCACGTATTTTCTGCGACTTTAAAAGCACATAATGAGGCAGTCAATCAATTCCAACGGCATATTAAACCATGAAGAAAGGTAAATTCATCACTCTTGAAGGTGGCGAAGGCCTTGGGAAAACCACGAATTTGAACTTTATTCAGCAATTGTTGGAACGCCAAATGATTTCTGTGGTGGTGACCCGTGAACCAGGTGGCACAGTATTAGCGGAAAAATTGCGGCATTTATTGTTAGAAAATCAAG
>SCTJ01000196.1 GCA_004297805.1 Patescibacteria group bacterium
CACGTGAATATACCTTGTACAACGCCTGCTCGATAAATGCTTCTGAATAACGGATTCCCATTGTTGCCTCCACACCTCAAAGTAAATTTTTGAGGCGACAACTAGTCTGACACGGGGGGGGGGCTGACGAAAACCGTGATAATCAGATATGCGATTGACCAGTCACTACGGTGGCTCTTCAGATAACAGCGGCGCAAGGGGCGAAACGCCCCGGCGCCGTTCGCCTTATGTAAAGCATTTGCACGCCCCGTGGCGCCAGCGAGGTTCTAGGCAACATCTCCTCCATTCAGGAAGCTCCGGGACGGATGGGGATGGCAGCCGGCAATGTTCAATGAAGGCTTTTCGGTTTATGGAGGCGCCAGCACAGTGAGCATAGCGAACAATTTGGTAGCGGCGTCAAAACAACGCCGTCAATTTCGTCGTATGGTGCGCTCTTCTCATCGGAGCGCCGCGAGCCTTACGAATCAGATGGACGTGGTGCTGGCAATTTTAGCGACAGGATAGGTAGCCCTTTCGCCTCGATTTCCTCGTCGTCGAAACTAATCGTCCTTAGGCATTGCTTGTGGCAAGACAACCCCTAGACCACTTGGGGCGGGGAATGGATGCTTGTGGGGCGGTAGATTTTGAAAGCTGGCCGCAGTTACAGTTGATAGATTTTGGAAGAAACCGTGCTTTATTCCCCCGTAGGCATGGAAATAAGGTTCAATCATTTTGAAGCCGCGGTCGTCTTTTGCCTCATATCTTCGGAATATCCAGTATGCGATCATATCCGCCATCTGTATGAGTCTTGAAGCCTTCGAATCAATAAACAGAGGAACCTCGGCGAAATTCCGAAGTTTCCCATTCGTATGACCAGTGTGTTTGAACTGATGACTGAGGAGTTGGACGTGGTTTTCGAAATCCGCCCTATCAAAAATCACCAAACCACGCTGGGCGTTTTGAGTATTCTGGTACAACGAAGCCAGATACCCATCAAACTGTATCGCAATCGCCTCAAACGCGAGCGGGATGATATCCTTGTTGTTGGCGACTTGGGATTTTTCGATGACAGCAGCGAACACTTTGACGCGAAGTTGTCGATTCGATAGCAAATGAAGCGCATCAACAACAGCCTGAACGCGGTCAGCCGGGGCAAATCGCGTCCATCCTTCACTACCGCTGCGCATTGGATTGGCATGCAGCTCAACGCTTGAAGGATTTGTTGGATCAAAGCGCGCCGCAATCGGTGTCAAGTGGCTATCGAGCCAGTGGGTTTGCCTCTCGAAGACACATATACCC
>SCTJ01000054.1 GCA_004297805.1 Patescibacteria group bacterium
TCTGGCAAGTTTATATCTTAGTTTTAACTCTTTGCCAAAAAAGAGGATTTTTCCCGTTAGGGAAAAACCGTCTTTTTTTAATAGTTATACTTGATTATTTGAACACTTAATCAGAAATAATGTTTACTGATTCTAAGACTATTATTGCTGGAAACTTCATTGAAATCTTCAAATATGAGAATGAAGTTTGGTGTGGGCCATTAAAACAAGCTCCTCCCAAGGGCGGAGGCAGAAGAATGATGAATGGCAAAAGGAGTAAGGAGTCCATCCAGAGAGCCAAGGGAAATTTGAGACGACTGATTAACGCCAATGCCTGGAACTGGCTGGATGAGAACGAAAAGCCATATATTCCCATATTCTTTACTCTCACCTTTGCCGAGAATATGACCGATATAAAAAAGGCCAATTATGAGTTTACCAAGTTTATTCAAAGATTTAATTATGAATTGAACAAGGAGAATAATTTGAAGTATGTTTCGGTTATTGAGTTTCAAAAACGAGGTGCTGTTCATTATCACTTTGTATTCTTCAATATGCCTTTCGTTCCGGATCTGAAAGGAAAGATTGAGCGAATATGGGGCCAGGGATTCACTACTTTCCGGAAGTTAGACAAAATTAGTAATGTCGGGATGTATATGTCTAAATATATGTCAAAAGAAATTAACGCTAGAAAGCTGTATGGGCAAAAGTGCTATTTCACTAGTCGAGGGCTAAACAAAGCTAGGGTTAAGAATGATGGAAATGTAGCGAATTTTATGCTTCCTTTCCTGCTAGATACGCCCAAACGGTATAAGCTGGAATACGAAAGTAATTTCGCAGGAAAGACTACTTATTACAATTTTGATCTTACTGATAATCCAGAGTTGAAAAATACACTCCTTGCTTTTATTAAATAACCCTAGTATTTTGTGATGTATGAAATATATCCTTTACGCCAGGAAATCGAGCGAGCAGGAGGAGCGGCAAGCGATGTCTATCGAATCGCAAGAAAGTGAGCTTTTGCGAATGGCTAAAGGTCTAGAGTTTAAGGTTGATAAGACTTACAAAGAAAGCATGTCTGCCAAGAAAACTGGCAGGCCTATTTTCAATGAAATGCTTGATTACATCGGCAGACAAAAAGGTTGCGTTGTGCTGGCATGGAAAGTTGATAGACTGACGAGAAACATTTTTGACGGAGCGAAAATCATTGAACTCCTAGAAAATGGCAATATAAAAGAAATTCGAACAATCGATAAAGTGATCGTGAATAATCCGATTGATAAGTTCATGTTAGCCATTGATTTTGGAGTGGGTAAAAAATACTCTGATGATTTGAGCGTGAACGTAAAGCGAGGCAATCGAGCAAAGCTAGAAAAGGGTGGTTGGCCACATATGGCACCTTTGGGTTATTTGAACAATCCAGGTGCTAAAACCATTTCGATTGATCCACTTCGCGCTCCATTTATTCGAAAAATGTTTGAACTATATGCCACGGGTGGCTACAGCCTCAAGGATGTTGCTAATATTTTATATGAGCAAGGTTTCCGTACTCGGTCAGGATTCAAGATTCATAAAAGCAAAATCCATTGTATGTTAGTTTGTCCATTCTACCATGGGATTATGGCCGAAAATGGAAAGCACTATGCGGGCAATCACGAACCACTAATAACTAAGCAGCTATTTGATGACGTGCAAAATGTTCTTTTTGGAAAAACTCATAGTAAGAAGCAGAAGCACTTTTTCCCCTTTAGAGGATTCTTGCGTTGTAAGAGCTGCGGATGTGCACTAACCGCTAGCACGAAAAAGGGGCACCAGTATTACTATTGCACTAACGGCAAGGGGCACTGCGAGGAACACAAGAAATATATGAGATCTGAATACCTTGATGGCATCGTATCAACAACCCTTAACGAAATACACTTTGACGCAGAAATTATCGAGTTGGCGTACCTGGCCAGCAAGGAGAAACTGAAAAGCAGTGATGTCTACGATAGCAGTGCCCGAGAAAATCTCACCAGGCAGCTAGAATTGATTGCTAAGAAGCAAAACAAGCTCCTGGATAACCAGTTGGCCGATTTGATCACTGACGAAGCCTACGAGGCAAAAATGAAGGAATTGAACAACCAGGAAATAGTGCTTAAACAACAGTTGCAGAAAATCGGCCAAAATCCCGATACAGGTTACGACACTTTGGAACTCACGAAAGAAGTGTTTTTAACTGCTAATAAAGCCAGTAATGAATTTCTAAGAGCTGATAATGAGCAAAAGAGAAAGGTGCTAGAAAAACTACTTTGGAACCTCGAAATTGAAAATAGAGAAATAGCTTGTGTTAGCTACAAAATGCCATATGCGGCACTAAAAAAATCACCTCGAAATGGTGACTTTTTAACTATGTTGGGGCGGCAGGATTCGAACCTGCGCATGACGGGACCAAAACCCGTTGCCTTACCGCTTGGCTACGCCCCAATATTTAAACTGTTGAAAATTTCTCGTAGTTCCTTCCTGCCCCTTCTAGTTTTTAGATATTTTTCTCTGGCTCTTGCTTTCAAAAGACTATCAAACTCCTCTTTATAAATCAATCGTAAAGGTCTCCGATACGCCGTGGATTTACACTCCCCATCTTCGTGCTCTCTCAATCTTCTGACTATATTATCTGTAGATCCTAAGTATGTCTTATTGTCCCTTGCGCTTAGTAATAAGTACACAAAACTATTCATTTTCGTGTTGCCTTATCCGCCTCGGCGAGGACGCCTCGGACGAGACGGGCCGCTTGGCTACGCCCCAATTAATTGATTTATACTGTAAAAATTACAATCCCTGGTTTCGGCGGGGTATTATGTTACGCTTGCCTGCCTGACAGGGGCTACACCCCAGTATTATTCCTCCAATATCTTGCCACCCATCATTTTCATGGCTGCCGACAGCAGGTCTGCTGGGGGAGCTGGCTCAGTGACAGTGCTATTAGACGAGGTCATGCGACTTTGCACGGCTGCAGACTTCTCACCCTCCACGAAAACAAGCCTGATTTTCGATCCTAAAATCTTAGCAAGCGTGCTTTCGACTGTCAATTTGTTCTGGTATTCATCCAATTTCTCACGATAAAAGGCATAGGGGACGGCAATGGTGACTTTTGAGCCATCGGCGCTGAGAGGCTGGCAGTTGGAGAGGAACGCAGCCAGGGAGTGATTGAGGGGCTTGATATCACTGAGGAGCCTATCCCAAGCATTAGCCACGTCGGTGATGTCAATTTGAGTAGTACCCTCGATCGTATTGGGAATATCGTCAGGAGTCTCGCTGACTTCTTGGACGGATATGTTTTCAGTGGTTGGTGCCGGAGGCATTATGACCGGAGCAGGTTCATTTTTTGTGCTGGTGCTAGCTTGGGTAGTCGGAGTCGGTTGGCTAGGCGCTGAAATGTCGGCGTGTGGATGGATAGTGGTGGCTTCGACAATGGCTAGCTCCAGGGGTAACTGTGGAATGAACGATGACTTAATTTTCTCTTGAGCGCTGATGAATCGCTGGATGATGGTTGTGAGCTCTGGCGGGGTGTGTTGCTTGGCTAATTTAACGACAGTTTGAAGTTGCTCGGTCGTCAACTCGCTAGCAATCCATTGAGTATTGGTTTCAGCAATGGTCACTAGCATTATCCGGCGCAGGTGTCGCAGCAAGAGCTTACTGAAAATTTCCAGGTCAAAACCGTCGCGAGCAATGTCATTGGCTAGCGCCAGCGCTTTCTCAGTCGCTTTTTCAAGTAGGTGCGCGGCCATCTGTTCAACCAATTGGTGATCGGTTGTTCCCAGGATTTCTTGAACCTCTTTGGCTGTTATGTCCTTGTCTTCGAGCGAGAGAATTTGCTCCAAGAGCGACTCAGCATCGCGCATCCCGCCTTCGGCGGCCACCGCAATGAGTTCGAGAGCGCCGGGTTCGATGGAAACTTTTTCCATTTTGGCAATGCTAGAAAGTTTTTCGATGATGCCTTGAATGGAAAGTTGTCCGAAATCAAAACGCTGACAGCGAGAAATAATCGTATCGGGAACTTTGTGGATTTCGGTGGTGGCCAAGATGAAAATAGCGTGCGCGGGTGGCTCTTCCAAGGTTTTGAGCAGCGCGTTGAAAGCGCCGGTCGAAAGCATGTGCACTTCATCGATAATATAGACTTTGCATTTTCCGTAAGTGGGCGGCACGTTCACGGTTTCTCTGAGTTCGCGAATGTCATCCACGCTATTGTTGGAGGCGGCATCAATCTCGATGATGTCCAAGGAGGTACGTTCGCCGATCTGTTTGCAAACGTGGCATTTGAGACAAGGGTCTCCGTTTTTGGGGTGCTCGCAATTGACGGCTTTGGCAAAGATTCTGGCAATGGTCGTTTTGCCGGTGCCGCGCGGTCCGGTGAAAAGGTAGGCATGGCCAATCCGTCCGCTCCGGACGGCATTGGTCAGGGTGCGAACGATGTGTTGCTGGCCGATAACTTCGGCGAATGTTTGCGGGCGATATTTGCGGTAAAGGGTATTGGACATAGTCTCAAAAACTGATTCAAGTACGCTTCATTCTAGCATACCCCGGTAAAAATAAAAACTCCCCACGGAAGAGGCAATTGGATATGATATTAGGGGCTATTCAAGCCTATACTGCCAGATTTTTTTCGGGTATCTTTTTAGCGATATATAATCCCACAATGACAAAAAGACACATTGAAGCGGCGGCCAGCCGATAACTAGTGCCGGGCGCACGAAAGGGGATGGTTACGATGAGACCCCAGGTTATTGGACCAACAAAGGTCGCAAAACGTTCCATAAGAGTATAATAGGTGAAAGATTGGTTGAGGGCGTCCGGTGGGGTCAATTGCGTGACCAGGGCCCGGGTCACTGCCCAGGTGGCGCCAAAAAACAAGCCCATCATTCCAGAGAAGATAGCGAACCAGATGAAATTGGTGGAAATGATCATTCCGGCATAGGTGATTACCCAGCCTAAGAGGACTCCAATGAGCGATCGTTTGTGGCCGACCCGATCTGTTACCCAGCCACCGATGATAGCTCCGATCGCTGAGGTAAGCATAATGAGAATTAGTAGAAATGTTTTGACCGTGTCGCTGATGGAAAGAACTTTCTCCAAATAAATGGGGAAGTTGTTGGAGGCGGTTATCAGGGCATCATTGAACAAAAAATAGGCCAGAAAGAATGTCCCAAGGCCGGGTGCGCCAATAAGTGATTTGAAAGAGCTGATTACTTTTTTGTATTCTCCGCCGATGCTGATAGAAACTTTTTCTCGCACCGATTCTTCTTTGAAAAACAAAATGGTGGGTAGGGCCAAGAGTAAAAACAAAATGGCTGCCGGAATGAGCGGCTGAGCGCGTCCGGGTTCTCCCCACAGGACCACCGCGCCCGTAGCTAGGGGCAAGGTAACAAGCAGCCCAGTTATCTGGCCGGCGTAGTTGCTGAAGATTCCCCAACCGGAAACCGTGCCGTGTTTGGATGGATGGGCCACGTCAGTGATGAGTGCATTATAGAAAACGAAACAGAAAAGATAGAAGTAGGTTGCCAAGGTGAATAGGAAAAGGCTCACGATGTGGTGCTCCGGGAAAAAGCTGGCGTTTATTCCGGTGGCCAAAAAGAATAAGGAAGAGAGGAGGGTCGTAATCTTTAGTCCCGGCATCTTGACCTTGATTTTGTCGGAGATAGCTCCGGCTACTGGCGCAGTCAAAAGGAGTAGGACGCTTGATCCGACGAAGGACATATTGAACCAAAAATCTGAAACACCTTTATCAATGACGATCCACTGGGAATAATACAAAAAGAACACGATCATGGCGATCGAGTTAGCAAAATCATACAAGCTCCACAAAAAGACCTTCTTCTTATTCATGGGCTGATAATAACATACAAAAAACTCCCCGAGAAGGGGAGTAAAATGCGGCAAGGCTTATTTTTTGAAGACCCAAAGTTTGTAGCCGAAAAAATTCCAAATGAGGGAAATCAGGGTAGCGGCCAGGGCACCAATGTTGGCCCAGCGCTCTGGGGACATTCCCTGGACGTGAAAACCGTTAACAATCAGTGAGGCCATGCCAATATTAATGGCCAGGCCAATGACGCTGACTAAAAAGAATTTTCCGGCCTCTGTTTTCATGTTACCAGCGTCTTGGCTGCCAAAGGTCCAGTATTTGTTCCAGAAGTAGCTGCTGATGTTGGCTACGATAAAAGAGATGCCTTTGAATCCTGAAAATCCAAAACCAGTGGCGATTCCTGTCAGGGCAATCAAGATATTCAGAACCCCCCAGTCCAAAAATGAGTTAAACGCACCAGCTGCAGCGAATTTGGCAAATTGCAGTACTAGGGGAATTTTTTTGGCGATTAATGAGGCAATCCAGAGGGCTAGTATGGCAAATAATACAAAGAAAACCATGATACCCAAAACAGTCGTAACATTTAAGGTTATAAACGGAAGTTGAATATTCTTTAATATAGGTACGGAGAATAGTCCAAAAGAAAAACCGATGAAGGCTATCAGAAAATAGTCCTTCTTGTTGACCGTGATTGCTGTTTGGGTGGGTGCTTCCATGGGTTCAAAAAATTAATCAAGTTGATTGAAACAAAAAACTTTTAGAAAATAGAGAGGACTGAAAGCTAAGCGCTTTGTGATCCGCGAAGGTCGTTTTTGATGGCCTCGATGTCGGACACCCAACTGTTTGAATCTGATTTGTCTGCTGGCGGATTGGCCTTGGAAGCTTCAATTTCTTGACGCAGTCCCTCGATGTCGGAAGTCCATTCATCTAGCAGGGCATCGGTATTGGGTTTTTCATCGGCGGACATTTTGGCCGAAGAGGTTCGACGAGGTTTGCTGATGTCAGCTGAACTTTTTTTCACAAAAGATGAACCAAAACTAGCCATGCCGGTATCTTTGGCTTTTTGGATGACATTTTCAATAGCGGCCCAGGTCGATTCAAGCTGTCGAGGAATGACCACGGCCACTTCATCGCCCGGCTCAGCTTTGAAATATGTAATAGAGGCCAGAAGTACCTTGTAGGGCTTGCCGTCGGCTAGCACATAATAATTGCCAGCTTCGTCCTGGCTCACAATGCCCAGGGCATTGCGGCGGTCGATTGGACCAATTTGCTTGTAAATAAAAAACCCGTCAGGAGTAATGGTCAACTTGAGCATATCGCCCTCTACGAGTTTCGATTTTGAAGCATAGTTGGCCGGAACTGGATATTGTTTGCCATCCACGCCCATCATAACTTGTCCATCGAAGGTGCCTTCCACGACTGTGCCATCAGCATCTTCATCTAACTTTCGTTTACGGCCGACTTTTTTCTTTCCTTCGAGTTGTAAAAGCATCTGCTTGGCACCCTGAATCGTGCGCTCAGCAGAAGAAATCATTTCGCGGAGTGAATTTATTTTCTGATATTGATCATTATTGTCAGCCTCTGGCTGAGAACCGAAGTCCTGCATATTGGTTTTTGAGTTTGTGTTTATGTTTGTACAATTAAAAGTATACAATAGCTTGGAATATTTGGCAAACATTAAGTTTAGTTGTTCAATATGCTTAAAATTGATACAATTTGACCATGAGAGACTATGCTAAAGTCGGTGGCCGTAAGGGGTTGCCAGGCTATCGGACGCCCTCGGTTTTCCGCTATGCCAAGCACGTCCAGACCATTAAATTGAAAACTCATGCCCCCAAAAGCCAACAACCAAGAAGGGAGCAGTCGAAATCGTTTTCGAAATAGGGTTTTGGCGATTGTGGCCCAGATTTCGAAGGGCGCGACCTTGACCTATGGTGAAGTGGCCAAACGGGCGGGCAAGCCTCAGGCGGCTCGGGCCGTGGGCAGTATTTTGCACACCAATTTTGATCCGGCCATCCCGTGTCATCGGGTGGTCAGAGCGGATGGAACTTTGGGTGGCTACAACCGCGGCTCACGCGAAAAAAAGAGGCTTCTTCTGGCGGAAGGGGTGAAAATTGGCAGTCTGCCAAAGCATGTTGTATAATCCGAAAGTAACACGTTAGCTTTTCTCAAATGGAATTAACGAAAGAAACAATGTGGGTTATTTGGGTGCTGATTATCTGGTCGGCTCCGTGGAAGGCGATTGCGTTGTGGCGTGCGGCACGACGGGGAAGCCGGGGCTGGTTTGCGACTTTGTTTTTGATCAATACTATGGGCATTTTGGAAATTCTCTATATTTTTCACTTTAGCGCCAAGAAAAAGGAAGAACTGCCAGCGCCGACTGATCTGCCAGGGGTGCCTCAGTCACCGCTAGATATCAAAAAGATTATTTAGGAAGCTTTATGATTATGAGCAGAAAATTTTTTTTCATCCTAATCCTGCTCAGCTTTGCTTTTCTTGTTCCAACAGTCTCACGAGCGGCTGAGGTCATTCGCGACTTTGCTCTGACGGCGCAAATCAACACTGATGCCAGTGTCGATTTTTCTGAACGCATCACCTATGACTTTGGCATGGCGCAAAAGCACGGAATTTTCCGATATATCCCGGTGCGCTACAAAGCTCGCGGAGGGAACTTCAATTATCGCGTTTCCAATATCTCGGTGGTTGATGAAAAGGGTAGTGCCTATTCATATACCACTTCGAATCCTGGCGATAATCTAGAGATAAAAATCGGAGATCCAGATCGATTGATTTCTGGAACAAAAGTTTATGTCATTCGCTACTCAATTAAGCGGGCCATCAATTATTTTTCTGAACACGACGAGCTCTATTGGAATGTGACTGGTAATGGCTGGCCAGTGGCGATTGACCATGCAACGGCAGAGGTCATTTTGCCAACTTCATCTGGCAGGGAAGCGGTAGTCACGGAATGTTTTGCGGGTCCGTTTGGCAGCATATCCAAATGCACGCGTCAGGAGAAATTGGGGACAACTGATCAAGTATCGGTGGCCAAATTTGAGCAAGGACCCATGTCAATCGGCAGTGGCCTGACTTTTGCGGTGGCTTTTCCCAAAGGCCTGGTTCATCAACCCTCGGCGATTGAAAATACTTTGGAGGCAATCAAAGACAACTGGATACTCTTCATGCCCCTGCTGGCGTTGATCCTGGGCGGGTTCACTTGGTGGAAATTTGGTCGCGATCCCAAGGGGCGGGGGACAATCATTGCCGAGTTTGAAGCGCCGGACAAATTGACTCCGGCCGAGGTTGGAGCCATCATGCGTTTCGGACCGAACAATAATGATATTTCAGCCGAGATTGTCTATCTGGCGACGAAAGGGTATTTGCGCATTGTTCGTTATGAACGGAAAACTCTAATGTTTGGCACCCCAGATTATTTGCTGGTCAAAGTGAAAGAAGCGGATGCCTCGCTCTCGGCTGCCAACAAGGATCTTTTGGACAGCCTCTTTGGCTCAGCCAATCTCTATGTGAAGAGTTCTGCGTCGGTTTTTCCAGACTTTCTGGTTGGGAAAGATGAAGCGGTTGAGGCGATGATAACCAGTGGCAAGGTGGTGGGCGATATCGTGCGTTTGTCGGATCTGAAAGAGAAGTTCCACGTGCACATGCAGCGCGTCAAGGACTCGGTCAAGGATGACATGGAAAAGCGGGGATATTTTTCCGCAGCAGGAGATCGTTGGAAGAAATACTATTTTGGAATAGCGATTGTGATGATTGCCGTTCCTTTCTTCCTGGCAAATGTTATAGGCGGGATTGTTATATTCAGCACAGTAACCTCGGCAGCCATCGTTTTGGTTTTTGGCATGATCATGGATGCCCGCTCGGCCAAGGGGGTTGAAGCCAAAGAAAAAATTCTGGGACTCAAGCTCTATTTGTCAGTAGCGGAAAAAGATCGGATTGCTTTTCACAACGCGCCGGAAAAAAGTCCGGAGCGGTTTGAAAAATTGTTGCCCTATGCCATGGTGCTGGGAGTCGAGAAAGAATGGGCCAAACAATTCGAAGACATTTACAAACAACCTGGTAGTTGGTACACGGATTCAACCGGAGCAGGCTTCAACTCGATGGTGTTTGCCAGCAATTTGGGGAGCTTTGCTTCGGCGGCTGGCAGCACTATGTCGTCGGCGCCCGGGGGCGGCAGTGGGGTGGGAGGCGGCGGCTCCTCCGGCGGCGGTGGAGGAGGAGGCGGTGGTGGTAGTTGGTAAATTTTCCTATGAAAATATTCAATAGATATTTGAGTGGTATTGCAATTATTGCTGGAGTTAGTCTGGCGGTTTACTATTTCATTAGAGTGCTCTTCTTTTTGTCGGTTGATTATGGTTCAATCGATAGAATTTTTGCGGTACTATTGCTTCTGGGCGAAACGTATATGATCGTGCATGCCTTCGGCTATGTTCTGGCGGTCTTTCGTTTAGGCAGCGGCAAGGACCTCTATGAGTTCGTCGAGAAGCCATCACGGACCCTGCCTCAAGTGGCTGTAGCAGTTGTGGCACGGCATGAGCCCGCGAATGTTTTGGAACAGACCTTTGTCACCCTGGGTAATCTCGAGTATGTTAACAAAAAATTGTATTTGTTGGATGGTTCTGACGAGGAGAGTTTCATCAA
Source organism: Patescibacteria group bacterium (assembly GCA_004297805.1). Taxonomy (GTDB): domain Bacteria; phylum Patescibacteriota; class Minisyncoccia; order Moranbacterales; family SCTJ01; genus SCTJ01. Next base: position 10,475 of record SCTJ01000054.1, read on the forward strand.
GGCCGATCAGGCACTCTGTGAAAAATATGGCATTAATTATTTTCATCCAAATAAACGAGCCAAGACCAAGGGAGCGACCGTCAATCAGTTTCTAAAGAGTATTCAAGAGGAATACGTAGCACTGTTGGATGCGGATCAAAATCCGATGCCGGATTTCTTGCAAAAGGTAGTGGCTATCGCTGAAAGTGACGAGAAAATTGCTTTTGTTCAGACCCCCCAGTTTTATTCAAATGTGGATGTGAGCCCGATTGCCAAGGGAGCGGCCATGCAGCAAGCCGTCTTTTTTGAGGGAACGTGTGAATCTAAAGGCCTGACCAACTCGATGTTTTTTTGCGGAACTAATGCCTTATTTCGTCG
>SCTJ01000197.1 GCA_004297805.1 Patescibacteria group bacterium
TGACGGCCTGCGCACGCTCGAGACGGGCGGGCGGCGTGATGACGGGCGGCGCGGGCGGGGCGTCGCCGGCCAGGAGGCCGATGACCTCCTCGTCACCGACCTCGGAGAAGTCGGCGTACCACTGGCCAACGCTGCCGAGGTTGCGCGGGATGAACGCGCAGACGACCTCGTCGGCCTCGCTGCCCAGCAGCTCGACGGCCGCCCGCGACCCGACGGGGGCGGCGACGATGACGCGCCGCGCGCCCCGGCGGCGCAGCGCGCGGACGGCGGCGAGGTCCGTCAGGCCTGTCGCCAGCCCGTCGTCGACGACGATGACGGCGCGGTCCTCCACGTCCACCGGCGGATGGGCGTCGCGGTAGGCCCCGGCACGGCGATGGAGCTCGGCGGACTCGCGCTCCAGCGTGTCGTCGAGCTGCGTCTCGCTCACCGACGTCGTGCGGACCATCCGCTGGTCGATGATCCCGACGTCGCCCTCGGCGACGGCGCCCACCGCGAGCTCGGGATGCCCCGGGGCGCCGAGCTTGCGCACGGCGAGGGTGTCGAGCGGCGCCCCGAGGGCGTGGGCGACCTCGGCGGCGACAGGCACTCCGCCGCGCGGGAGCGCGATGACGACGGGATCCTCGCCGGCGAACTGCCGCAGGCGCTCGGCGAGACGCCGACCCGCCTCCCGGCGATCAGAGAAGACCATGGAGCCGACCGTACTCCCGGGCTCGAGTCCCGGCATCCGCACTTCCCGTCCGTCGGCATCCGTAGTCGCTCCGCAGCGTGAGCGACGGAACCCCGATGACGCCCGCGCGGCCGCGCGTGAAGATGCGCCCATGACCTCCACGTTCCGCCTGGGCCGCCTCGCCGGCGTCGAGATCGGCGTTCACTGGAGCTGGCTCATCGTCGTCGCGCTCATCACCTGGTCGCTCGCGGGCGGCGTGTTCCCGACGACGAACCCCGGGATGTCCGACGGCGCGTACCTCACGATGGCCCTCATCGCGGTCCCCGTGTTCTTCGCGACCCTGCTGCTGCACGAGCTCGGGCACGCGGTGATCGCGCGCCGGGAGGGCATGGAGATCGACGGCATCACGCTCTGGGTCTTCGGCGGCGTCGCGCGGTTCAAGGGCCACTTCCCGTCCGCGGGCGCGGAGTTCCGCATCGCGATCGCGGGGCCGCTCGTGACGCTCGTCATCGGCGTCGTGCTGATCTCGATCTCCACCGCCGTGCCGCTCCCGGCGGCCGTCGACGG
>SCTJ01000055.1 GCA_004297805.1 Patescibacteria group bacterium
TAGGCGTGGTTGAAATTATTGGAGAAATTGCCAAAGTCGCTTCGCTGTCGTTTCGGTTGTTTGGAAACATTTTTGCAGGCGAGGTGCTGTTGGCGTCCATGATGGCGCTGTTCGCATTTTTTCTACCACTGCCATTCATGTTTTTGGAAATTATCGTGGGAATTATCCAGGCGCTGATTTTTGGGATGCTGACACTCGTGTTTATGACCATTGCTACGAGCGCAGAGGAGCATTAATTTATCAAGAACTATCAGTAAGTTAATTAATTTAAATTGTTTGCATTATCCATATTCCCCAGAGAGAGAGAAAATATGGATGGTGTGAGCAAAATAACAGGTATGGAGTCAGTAATGTTAGCTAAGGCGCTGGCCATTGGCATCGGATCAATCGGTCCGGGACTAGCCATCGGACTCATTGGGTCCAAGGCTATGGAATCAATCGGGCGTAATCCAGAAGCCGCCGGCAAAATTTTGGTGCCGATGCTCTTGGCTGCAGCCTTTGCCGAAGCCATCGCAATCTATGCGCTGGTTATTGCATTCTCGATCAAATAGTATTTTTCGAAGCCTCATCTACGGGTGAGGCTGACTAAAAATATTAAATTCAAAAATTATGGAAGAATTAGTCAAAACATTTCACATCGATGCTAAACTGCTGATTGCTCAGTTAGTTAATTTCACAATTGTTTTGTTTGTGCTATATAAGTTTGCCTATCAGCCGATTCTAAAGACATTAAATGATCGAACAGCCAAGATAGACAAGGGACTCAAAGATGCTGAAGCGGCCAACAAGAAAATAGTAGAAATGGGAGAAAAAGAAAAAGTGGTGCTAGCTGAAGCCAAGCAAGAGGCACAGAAAATTATTGCTCGGGCCGAAGAGACAGCCAAGAAAAACAAGGAACAAACGGTAGCCGAAATGAAACAGCAATCCGAGAAGATTTTGCAGGACACAGGGAAAAAGATTGAGGAGGAAAAGCAGAAAATGTTGATCGAGGTGAAAGGTGAAATTGCTGGACTAGTGGTGGCAGCCACCGAGAAATTGATCGGGGAAAAAATAGACAGTGCCAAAGACAAATCCCTGATTGATAAAGCTTTGGAGCAAGACACTAACTAGCTTTACGAAATGAAGATAACCGCCAAACAATATGCCAGAACATTGACTGATCTGACTGAGGGAAAATCCCAGTCAGAGGTTGATGGTGTGGTGGCTAGTTTTGTGGAGGCGCTGTTTAAAAACGGACACCTCAAGCTCAACCCCAAGATTATTGATCAATTTGGGATGATGTGGAACACGCGCCACGGGGTGATTGAGGCTGAAGTGACCACCAAAGAAATAATGGAATCATCAATTAAGGAAGAGATGATAAAACATATCATGAAAAAATATTCAGCCAAGGAGGTGGTGTTGAAGAATAAAATTGATGCCAAGGTCCTGGGTGGGATGATTATTAAAGTTGGCGACGAAGTGTTGGACGGCAGTGTGGCGGGCCAACTGAGTAGGTTAAAAAACTCTTTGGAAAAATAATCTAAGTATGGTTATATTGCCGAGTGATTGCTTTGCTAGCGATGATTCAGTAATGTAACAATATAATATTCAATATTTAGTATGAACAAGGAATACATCGTCGAGCAGCTTAAAGATCAAATTAATAAATTCCAATCCAAAACTCAGACCGAAAAAGTGGGTACGGTTATTGAAGTGGGGGATGGGGTGGCGAAAATTACCGGTCTGTCTGAGGCGATGGCCAGCGAAATGTTGGAGTTTCCAGGCGGAGTTTTCGGAGTGGCGTTGAACCTGGAAGAAGGTCAGGTAGGTGCCATGATTCTGGGAAGTTATGAAGGTATAAAAGAGGGTGACACAGTGAAGTCAACGGGACGAATCCTGTCTATTCCGGTCGGAGAAAAAATGATTGGTCGAGTAGTCGATCCACTGGGGCAGCCTCTGGATGGGAGAGGGGATATTGTCACTGAGAAAATCTATCCGATTGAAAAAATTGCACCCGGAGTTATTTCTCGACAGTCGGTCAATCAGCCGGTGCAAACTGGAATCAAAGCCATCGATGCTATGATTCCGGTGGGACGCGGTCAGCGCGAGCTGATCATTGGAGATCGGCAGACGGGTAAAACGGCGATTGCCATTGATACTATCATCAATCAGAAGGGACAGGACATGATTTGTATTTATGTGGCCATTGGACAAAAGGAATCCAAAATTGCTCGCATCGTGGCAGAGCTAGAAAAACGTGGGGCGATGGAATACACCACCGTTGTCTTGGCGGGTGCCAGCGATCCAGCGCCGTTCTCTTTCATTGCTCCCTATTCCGGCTGCGCCTTGGGCGAATATTTTATGGATCAGGGAAAAGACGTGTTGGTAATCTATGATGATCTCTCCAAACACGCTTGGGCTTATCGGCAAATCTCGCTCATTCTCAAGCGACCACCAGGTCGCGAAGCGTACCCAGGAGATGTTTTCTATTTGCATTCCCGACTTTTGGAGCGGAGTGCCAAATTGAACAAGGATTTCGGTGGTGGATCAATCACAGCTTTACCGATTATCGAAACTCAGGCCGGCGACGTGTCAGCCTATATCCCGACTAACGTTATTTCCATTACTGACGGTCAGATTTATCTGGAATCAGACTTGTTCTATAAAGGTATTCGGCCGGCACTCAATGTGGGGCTGTCGGTTTCGCGGGTGGGATCAGCGGCGCAAACTAAGGCCATGAAGAAGGTGGCTGGTAAACTACGTTTGGATTTGGCTCAGTTCCGGGAACTGGAGGCCTTTGCACAATTCGATTCTGATTTAGACGAGAATACTCGCCGACAAATCGAGCGTGGCAAGCGAACGGTAGAAATTTTGAAGCAGGGTCAATATGAGCCAATGCTGATGGAAAATCAGGTGGCTATCCTTTACGCACTTACTAATGGATTTGTAGATGATGTGGCGGTGGAAAAGTTGAAGGGTTGGGAATCTGATTTCCACAAGTATCTGCAGGGCAGTGCCAAAGAGACGCTAGAATTAATTGCTAGCAAAAAAGAATTGTCTGAAGATGTAGTGGTAGCTCTTGAAAAGGCAATCAAAGATTTTAAAGAGGTTTATCAGAGTTCATAAAGCGCACAACTCAAAAAAATGGCTAGCGGTAAGGAAATCCGGAGACGGATCAAGTCAATCAAAAATACTGGTAAAATAACTCGCGCGATGGAGATGGTTTCGGCTGCCAAAATGCGCAAAGCCATTGCCAGTGTGATGGCCATTCGACCTTACGCGCACAGTGCTTGGAATGTGCTCACCAATTTGGCGCGGGCTTTCGCAGGCTCCCAGGGCGGTCTTTTGGAGGTGCGGGAAGTCAAAAAAGTGTTGGCCATAGTGGTTTCTTCTAATCGGGGGCTGTGTGGTTCATTTAATGCGCAAATTGCCAAAAAAGTGAGAGAGGAAATTTTGCATCCAGATAAATTGAAAATTAATCGGATTGGATCAAAGAGGCTTGAATCAAGAATTCCTAATGAGCAGTTGGTTATTGATTTTGTTTCCATTGGGCGCAAGGGGGAAAACGTTATTCGTCGAATGGGAAAGAATATTGTGGCAACTTTTCCTGAGCTCACTTATCTTCCCAAGATTGAAGATGTCCGGCCGTTGATCAGGGTGGTAATGGATGATTATCTGGCCAAGAAATATGACAAAGTAGTGGTGATCTATACCGATTACATTTCGGCCATCAAACAGGAGACCAAGATTCGCCAACTGCTGCCGATTTCTAAAATCGACATTGAAAAACAGATTGCTGAGATGGACGTGATGGCTAGCGAATACGGACTCAATGAGCCGACCACACCGTACAAAGTTGAACCAAGTCCGCAAGAAGTGTTGGAATTTATTCTGCCGCGACTCATAGAAATGCAAGTTTATCACGCGATTTTGGAATCGAATGCATCCAAAGAATCAGCACGAATGGTGGCTATGAAAAATGCGACCGAGGCGGCAGGAGAGATGGCTAGTGACCTGACGTTCGTCTATAATCAGATTCGACAAATGAAGATTACGCAGGAGATCGCCGAAATTTCGGCTGGTCGAGCGGCGCTGGAGAATTAGTAGTTATTGAAAAATTATGATGGCTTCATTGGAAAGACTGAGAAGGTTGTTTTCGAGGAAGGAAAAGTTTATTCCGATTAATGAGTTGCTTTCCTATAGGACTGAGCAGGGGAGTGTGTATATTCAGGTTATGCCGGAAAAAGAGATAGATAATGTTCTAGTTGAGTTCACAGATGGCTTGCGTGAATTAGCTAAAATCGTTAGCCAGAATGAAAGTATTAAAAAAATTACGGCTAATTCCTGGATTGTAGCTGAACATCCGGCGGTTATGGAAAGGTTCGGTTTTACTGTTACCGGTGAAATTAAAGAGGATTTGAAACAAAAACATTTTCGGGGAGAAAAAAGACCAGTGTGGGGAGCCTATATGAGTCGAGAAGAATTTATTAATATGTATCTAAATTAATTTTATTTTTTGATTACTATGAACAAAGGAAAAGTATCACAAGTCATTGGACCAGTGGTGGATGTAGAATTCGCTGAGAATTTGCCCAAAATTTATGATGCTCTAGAAATCAAGCTCGAAGATGGCGGGCGACTAGTGCTGGAAACGCATCAACACACCGGTGGCGGGAAAGTGCGGGCGGTGGCTATGGGTTCGACCGATGGACTCAAACGCGGGATGGAAGTCGTCGACACTGGTTCGCCGATTATGGTTCCAGCTGGCACGCAAACGCTGGGACGCATGTTCAACCTGTTGGGTGAGCCGATTGATGGGTTACCAGTATTCAAGGCGGAACATACACGTTCTATTCATCGTGAGGCCCCGAAGTTCGAGGAGCAATCGACGACGGCCGAAATTTTGGAAACGGGTATCAAAGTTATCGATCTCATCTGTCCCTTTGTGAAGGGAGGCAAGGTCGGATTGTTCGGAGGTGCAGGTGTGGGTAAAACGGTGGTGATTCAGGAACTGATCCGCAACATTGCTCAAGAGCATGGTGGCTATTCTATGTTCGCCGGGGTAGGCGAACGGACACGTGAAGGAAATGATCTATATCATGAGATGAAAGCTTCAGGCGTGCTCGAAAAAACTGCCTTGGTGTTTGGTCAAATGAATGAACCGCCAGGCGCGCGTCAACGGGTGGCTTTGTCGGCGTTGGCCATGGCTGAATATTTCCGCGATGACGAAGGTCGCGACGTGCTGCTCTTTATCGATAATATTTTCCGTTTCACTCAGGCAGGTTCTGAGGTGTCGGCACTTTTGGGTCGCATTCCATCAGCGGTGGGCTATCAGCCAACCTTGGCGGAGGAAATGGGAAGGCTACAAGAAAGAATCACCTCCACCAAAAAAGGTTCCATCACTTCAGTACAGGCGGTCTATGTGCCAGCTGACGATTTGACTGATCCAGCGCCAGCCACCACTTTTGGTCATTTGGATTCGACAGTGGTGTTGTCGCGCGGTCTTTCGGAATTGGGAATTTATCCCGCAGTAGATCCGTTGGATTCCAGTTCGACCATTCTCGATCCAAAAATTGTGGGCGAAGAGCACTATGAAGTGGCTCGAGGGGTGCAGAAGGTTTTGCAAAAGTACAAAGACCTGCAAGATATCATTGCTATTCTGGGCATGGAAGAATTGTCGGAAGATGATAAAATTGCGGTGGCGCGGGCGCGCAAGATCCAGAAGTTCTTGTCCCAGCCATTCTTCGTGGCCGAGCAGTTTACCGGTGTGCCAGGAAAATACGTGAAGCTGCAGGACACGATCAAGGCCTTCAAAATGATTCTGAATGGCGACCTGGACGAAATGGCCGAACAGGAGTTCTATATGAAGGGAGGAATTGACGAGATTAAAAAGTAAATTTACAAAACACAGGTAACAAATTACAAACAAAGCACAAATAAGTTTAAAATTTTGTAGATTGTGGTTTGCTTGGGTTTTGTGTTTTGGAGTTTGTATTTTAGGATAACCGTATGTCTACGAAGATTAAATTCAAAATCGTTACTCCCGAACGCACGGTCTTTGAGGATGAAGTGGATCAAGCC
>SCTJ01000056.1 GCA_004297805.1 Patescibacteria group bacterium
GGCGTCGCTGTCGGCATCGGTGCCATAACCACTGAAGCTTATATTTGCTCCTTGAGCAAAAGTTGCGTTCATCGCCGGAGATGAAATGTGGGCCACTGGAGCATTGTTGCACCACGGCGAATCATCTACACACGGATTGCGAGTGCTCAATGCAACTCTATGCGTGGTAACGGTTTGTTTTGTATGTCCAAGGCAAGCTCCTGAATAAGAGCTGTAAACACACTTATTGCTAAAGGTCATTGCCTGGTTCCCGCAAAAAAGAATATTGCCTCCATATCCACAAGTTGGATTAAGCAGCCAGTCCGAAGTGTGATATTCCCCCTGTTTTCCAGCACTCAATGGCTGACAACTTAGCTGTCGGCTACTGGTCGTGCAAGCCAAACTCTGATATCCAGCTGTATAGTACTCATAATAATATCTGGTCCAACCCTCGCTCCCGCGAGCTCCACAGACTGCTCCGCAATTACGCAGGGTTTGTGTGCCCGTGTTGGGGTTAGTGTCGTTTCCGGGCCAGCAATACCTATCACCATAAACGCATTTATTGTAACGGTCGGGATCAGAAGTATTATAATAAGGACACGTTTCGTGATATTTGCACCAAGTTTCTCCAATCTTTACCCAATTGCAGCCACAATACGTTTTCCCGCCAGTAGTTTGGCATTTTTCCACATAGGCAGCCGAGGCTGAGTTAACATTAAACAGCACCATCGCTCCGACCAATATTAGCAGTGTGATTAATAATCTTTTCATAACCTATTTATTGAAAAAATAATAAATTTACTTTAAGATTATTACTCCGCTTGAGTGGAGCCCATTTCCCGGTATTTACTTTCATTGGCCGCATCTCCCTTCTTGGCATAGGCATCAGCCAGAAGTGTGTAGCATTCTTGCTTTACCGACGCCTTCTCCGGTGCTAAAACCGCCACATCAGAATCCACTAGGGATAGGGCCTTTTGCCCATTCAAGATAGCGCTATCATAATTTCCCTGCTTCAGGGCAAGATTACCCAACTGCAGATAGCCAGCCGCTCGCGTCTGATCAAGTGTCACTGCCCGCTCAGCATCTTTCTTGGCTTCATCCAGATCACCTTGTTCTTCCAACACCGACGAGGATGTCAGAAGTATATTGGGATTGTTAGGTGAAATAGATAGTGCTAATTCCACATTCATCCTGGCCTGTTCGAGTTGATTGGCTCTCAGGAAAAGACCGGCTAGCATTCCATGCGCCTCGGCTTTGTCTCCTCCATTTGCCACCTCAACACTAACCGAACAGTCAGCAATCGCCTCTTCCAGTAACGGCCCCTGGGACTCCAGGCGACACAACTGCGAATATACTTGGGGATATTCTTTCTTTGTATCCAGTTCCTTGGCTTTGTTGAAGTCTCCCAAAGCACTGCCAATCTGACCCAGCATATTGTAGGCATGTCCGCGTCCGACATAGGAGAGAACATAATTCTGATCAAGCTGGATTGATCTGGTATAATTCAAAACTGCTTCATCAAAATCAGGTTTTACTTCAAAAATATACCCACGCACCCGATAAGCCTCTGGGCTATTCTCATTAATGGCCAGAGCTTTATCTACTAATTCCAAGGCCTTGTCGACATAAACATTTTCACTGTGCTCGGCCAATCCGCGAGCAGCATAGGCCAGCGCCAAGTTCAGAATGGCTTCCACATTTTTGTCGTCTTTCTGCACTGCTGCACTCAACACATCTGAGGCCTTGGCATAGTTTCCGCTTTGCATGTAACCCTCTGCCAAAAGCAATGGGTCATTAGCCATGAACTCTAAACGACTGGCAATGGCCTGCTGACACATTTTGAGATACTGTTCACTCCCCAGTTCCTTGCAGCGCTCCGCATCAAGTTGCCTAACAATCGCTTGATACTTCACCAATTCCACTGCTGATTTTTCACAACTGGACCTTTGTTGCTCATTCTTCACGCAACTACATAGAGTTGGGTTCACCTGCTCCATAGCCGATTGATAGGCCACCCCGTCATCTGGAAAATTACATTCAGCCTTGGGCAATTTGGCAAAAAACTCTTCAGCAGTCTTGGCGGATTCATTCTGCTTGAGCGGACTTAGGTTTCGCGCCACATTGCCAAGCTTTTCTCGATAGACAAACACAAAGGCCGCGACGGTTGTCACCAAAATTAGAATAATCACTGCCAAAGAATGTTTCCGATTCATTTGCTCCATATTTTTTAGAGACCCGAATTTATTTTTAGCTCGGGTCAATTTTATATTTAATCTTTATTTTTTCGCTTCACTGGTTGAATTGTACCACAAAATGCCCCTGACAACAAAATCAACTGTGGATAACAAAGCCGACCACCCAAAAACTGGGGGTCGGCTTGATATCTTGATATTCAGATCCTGACATTCTCGCTAATTGCCTGTTTCTTGCCACTTGTTGTCATCACAGGAACCCTGGTTGCAAGGCTCATTCGCCACGCTATCAACCACTACCGCCCCACTTCCGTCGCACTTGTAGCGGGTAGTCTGA
>SCTJ01000057.1 GCA_004297805.1 Patescibacteria group bacterium
GGTCGAAATGTATAGTTCCACTCACCATGGAATTTGTGAGGCCGTATACGCAGGTTCTCAAGCTCTTCGGGTGGGACTTTTATTCCACGCTGATATGTTTTTTTATCGAGGCGCGCTTTTACCATCAGACCAGTCGTTGTTTTGGTCGCGGCGATCAGATTGACTACCGATTGATAATCTGTCAACGGACGCCCTCTCCAATTTATGCTTATGTAGAGACTGGCGGGAAACTTAGTCAAGTCGGATTTGGTTTTTTGGTTTCCTAGCCCGCCCTTTTATAGGTCAAGGTTTCAGTCGGTGTCGTTTTCCACATTTCCCCAGGCATTTGGTTTTCTTTGTTCAGGTAATTTCGAGTCTCATATCCCAGGCTTGAGAGATATCTCGGAATAAATTGTTTATGTTTAGCCCTAAAATGGCCGTATGCCCCTTTAAGATACAACTCTCCGTTGACTTCGCTCGGGGTTTTGTGAAGCCATACTTGGGATGCTTGATACTGGCAATGCTCTCCTCGGTTAAAGAACGCTCCCGGCGGGCCATCGCAAGCACTTCGGAAGAGACGTTCATTTTCTTTTGTCCTTTGGGAAAGATACAAATATTCTCGACTCCAAGATCTTCTAAAAACTTGGTGTTTTTTTCGGAATCTGCTCCTCGGTCGTAAACAAAAGCCTCTGGGAGTTCGCCAAAGGTATTCAGAAAGCCCATCATCACCTCGTCGCAGATCGCTGTGTCCGCATCGGCACCAAGTCTTTGGCAAGGACTTCCAATCACATAACCTCCAAGAAGTCGGGTAATAATCCAACGCCTGCCAAACTCCGCACTTCTTCCCACCTTGCCCTTGGAGATGGCTCGAGCTGATTTCTCCCACAAACTTAAGATCTTCTCCTTGGGGTGAAATCCTGTCTTCAGCCACTGGGTTATTTGACCAAGCATGTGTTCGTAGAAAAGAATTTGATCTAGCGCCTTTGCCTTTGTTTTCCCATTGAGATTTTTGAGACTTCCTTTGACTAGTGTTGCCATAGACTTTACTATCCTGTGAAGCTTTTGTGATAAAACTTTCTTCTTTGCCAATACTTCCTCTTGTTTGCCTCGGGTGAATAGCCTGATCTTGGTAAAAACCCCCTGGGCTTTGTTTGAAAGAACCTCGATCTTCTGGGCTATCCTGTTCTTTAGCTTTCTTCCAATTCCCAACAGTTTTTCCGAAATATTCTTCATATGCCCCACCTCTGTAGGATAGGCAATCGGGGATTCTTGCACTGTCGTGTCTGATGCGCATAGCTCTGATCCCGTAAAACCAGCTCCGCAGGCATACTTGACAATAATCTGGTTTATCTGTTCGGCTCCCTCTGAGCCCAGAGTATTGCGAAAGTCTTCGATGCTTGTGCGGTCCAGAGTATCGGTATCTTCTTCTTGGCCGCAAAGTATTCGGACCCCAGCATGGTATCGCACCATTTCTTCGGTCTGACGATCCGTCCAGCCGTTCATGTTCTGCGAAACGTAGGCTCCCAAGTGAAGTCGAAGGTTTAATCTTCTCCCGTTGTCGATATCGATTTTCATCGCTCGATAATGGTTTGCAACACCGGCCATCGCCAGCCAAGGTAGTGTGTTTGCCAAAACACGATATCGGCTCTCTTCCGACACCATTACTGACAGCATAATCTGACGGCCGAATAAACTTTGCTGATGAATGCCACGCATGTCCGTTGACATGAATAATACCCCCTGTTGGAAATTTGTTTAGATTGATTTGATAAAGAGAAATTTCTTTGAGAAACATGAATCTAATTTGACAACTCTGTGAGGAGAATCAAGAAAAATTATGAAAAAGTTTCCCGCCAGTCTCTATTTAACAAAAATTCCAGCTCAATTTTACGTAGTCGTGCAAGTCAAGCATAAGTACCGCTGCTCCACATGCCACGGGGATATTAAGACTGCACCTACACCTCCCAGAATTGTAGAGGGAGGGGCCTATAGTGACGAGATGATCATTGACGCCGCCGTCTCCAAGTACTGTGACCTGATCCCCATTGAGAGACAAGCTCAGATGGCAGCCAGAGAAGGGTTAATGGGGCTTCCACCCCACAGTCTTATTGAAGGCACCCATTACCTTGCCAAGTATGTTGAGGGTGCCTATGGCATGCTTAAGT
>SCTJ01000058.1 GCA_004297805.1 Patescibacteria group bacterium
ACGCAACACTGCTTCGAGATATTGAATTTTTTTCGGCTTTTTCGCGACTTCCATAGACTCACTATAACACACTAACCCAATCCCCGCTTAAACTATTTCTTCTTCTTACTATCTTTTTTCTCCGGCACCACGGCTGGCAGAACCGGCTCGGTATTCTCCTTCTCAACCGACAAATTCATTTTTTTCACATCAATTTCTTCTGTTGGTTCAACACCATAGCGTTCAAAGAGTTTTTCCATGACTTTGCCAAAAGCTGGAGCCGCCGTGGATTCCGCCCACTGTACCCCCTTGGGATTGACGATTTTTACCAGCACCGCAAAACGCGGACTGTCCGTCGGAGCATAGCCAGCGAATGAGCCGATCGTTAGACCATCCTCGTAACCCTTGGATCCAGCTTTGGCTACTTGCGCAGTTCCGGTTTTCCCGCCCACCAAATACCCAGGCACATCAGCTCGCTTACCATGCCCATCTACCACCACGCTGCGCAGCATGCGTCCAATTTGGGCAGCTGTTTCATAGGAAACCACTCGCCGAATTTCTTCCGGTGCCACTTCTTCAATCGAGCCATCCGAGTGGATAACCCGTTCTACCAGTTGCGGTTTCATGAGCACTCCTCCGTTAGCCATGGCCGCATAGGCGTTCACCAGCTGAATGGGCGTCACCGCAATACCTTGGCCAAAGGAAGCAGTGAAAAAATTGATAGTCCGACGCGCATCACTCAAATTGGCGATTGACCCAGACAATTCCGCTGGCAATTCAATACCCGTCTTGGTGCCAAAACCAAAACGACGCACGTATTCTGCAAAGGTCTGATTGCCCACTTGCTTTTCCACAAAGATCGCTCCAGTATTCAAAGATTTGTCCAACACGTCGGTCATGGTCTGCTTGCCATTCGCCTTGCCGTCTGAGTTCATGATGGCATAGCCCGCCTCATGTACCACTCCCGTATCGACATAGGTGGTGGCCGCATTCACCTTCCCTTCTTCAATGCCAATGGCCATGGTAATTGGTTTGAAAACCGAGCCGCATTCATAGCTAGCATTGATGGCCGGATCAAGAAAAACTCCGATGTCCTCGATTTTGTTGAACTCATTGGGATTGAACGTCGGCGCATTGGCCAGAGCCAGCAAGCGACCAGTCTTGGGTTCCATCACGATAATGGTTCCGCTATCGGCTTGGTGTTTTTCCATGGTCTCACGCAAAACTTTTTCCACTTCATATTGCACTGTGTAATCAATGGACAAAATGTAGCTGTCACCATTTTTGGCTTCTGCCAAATCACGATCCGCGATTGAAATCCAACGACCACGACTGTCACGCTCCTGAGAGAGACTGCCGAATTCGCCATGCAACTCAGCCTCGTGAAAAGCTTCAAATCCATAGCGACCGGAGACACGTTCACCATCTGATCCAACAAAGCCAATGACATGGGCAGCCAATTCGCCAGCGGGATAGCGTCGGAAACGCTCACTAATCAAATAGACCCCTTCGAGTTTGGCCTCGCGTACCGCCGTTACCTCAGACTCGGTCAATCGGTGCTTCAATACTTCATACATGTCATTCGGGTCGCTCAGTTTTTCCAGCACTTCGTTCGTATCCAGTTGCAAGATTGAGGCCAAACGATTAGCTGTCAGATTGCCGTCCGTCACCTCTTTGGGCACCACAAAAGCCATCTGGAGCTCTTGATTGACTGCCAGTGGATAGGGATCATCGCCATTGCCGAGATAGATTTGTCCCCGCTCTGGATCAAGTTGCTGAGAAAATTGATGCTGGTTGTCGGCCAGTGTTCGATAAATTTGATGGTCAGAAATTTGCAGATTGTAGAGTTTGATCAACACAATTCCGCCAAAGCACAGCGAGCCCAGTAGCAACGCGCTCACGCGCCAAACCCCTAATTGCGCTGAGCGTGCCCCACCTTCACTCCCAAATGATCTTGCGTGACGCATAGGCACGGTTCCGTTCAGCTTTCCAAGTTAGTTAGCGCCGCATAGCAACTGGTCCGCGCTCGACCACATAACTCACCTCTTTGAATTCTCCCATATTGCTCTTGCGGCTCGACTCTTCAATATAGTAGAGCGATTTGAGCTCTGCTTCCTTGATTTTCAGTTGCTCGTTCTCTTTGCGCAGCTTGCCCATCTCTGTTTCAACTTCCCGAATCTGATAACCTTGGACGGCGCTCGCGTTCAAAGAATAGAGGTAGATACCTCCGGCTAAGAAAAAGAAAATGAAAACCAAAACTCCCGGCTTAATTGACCCGTGAACTTTGCTACTTGTCGTGTTTGTGTTTCTCCCGATTGCCATGCCTTGCATCGCCACTCGGGTAGTTTTTGTTTTGGGTTGCCAATAACAATAATTTGCTCTGGCAATCACTTGGCTTCGCGCCATGCCTGTTTTCCGCCCCCTCCCTGTAATTTTGTTTTTGTTTAACTATCCAAATTCTCTGTAGTCAGTACCCCCTAGATCTTCTCCGCTACCCGCAGCTTGGCACTCCGTGAGCGAGGATTGGTTGCTACCTCCTGCTCGCTCGGCTCGATGGGTCGCGACGTTACAATTTTGAGCGTCGGCTTTCTCCCGCACTGGCAGACCGGGAAATCACTTGGGCAAATGCATCCCCTTGCATTCTGCCGAAAAAATGACTTCACTATGCGATCTTCTCCCGAATGAAAGGAGATAATCGCGATTCGACCTCCAACCTTCAACTTTCCAACAGCTTGAGAGAGAAATGAGGTGAGCACTGTCAGCTCTTGATTCACTTCCATCCGAAGCGCTTGAAACGTTTTGGTGGCTGGATTAATTTTCCCAAAGCGATATTTCGCTGGAATTGCGCCGATGATAATATCCGCCAAATCTGTGGTGGTCTCAATTGGCTTTTCTTCTCGCGCCTTGACAATCGCTTTAGCCACAAACCACGCGAAACGCTCTTCGCCCAGAGTCTGAATAATGTCGGTCAATCTTTCCACTGAATAACTATTCACCACTTCCCGCGCCGTCAACGGATTGGATTGATCCATGCGCATGTCGAGTGGGGCTTCCGTGCGAAAACTGAAACCTCTCTCTGGCGAGTCCAATTGGTCCGATGACAAACCGAGATCCGCCAAAATTGCATCGACTGACTCAATTTTCAGAGAACTGAGGACTGCCTCCAGCTGCGAAAAATTCGCCACTTGCACTTTCACCTTCTCCACTGCCTTTCCCAAACTGTTCAGGCGCTCCTGGAATCGCCGAGCTGCCTTGGCATCCTGATCAATAGCGATGAGTTTTCCACCTGGCTTGATACGCTCGAGAATTTCTAAGGCGTGCCCACCGCCCCCGAGCGTCGCATCGACCGCCGTCATGCCACTCCGTAGATTTAGGGCCTTGACTGCTTCCCCTAGCAGTACTGATTTATGAACTGTCGTCATGATTCAAATTCCAAAATCTAAAAAATCAACTTATAGATCAAAAGCAAGGCTAGCAATTTCTGAATTTCATCTTTTGATATTTGTTTGACATTTAGATTTTGAAATTTGAAATTCTTAGTATATTCCTAGTTTTCCCAGCTGCTCGGCAATCGCATCCGTATTTTTTTCCACTTTCCGCTTGTAGGTCTGCCAAGCCAATTCATCCCATACTTCCAGACGATTATAGATTCCCGCCACCACCACCTCTTTCTTAAGTTTGGCGTATTCTTTGAGATAGTCCGGAATAAGCACGCGGCCTTGCTTGTCAACTTCCACATCCACTGCTCCGGCCAACATCAGTCGAATGAAACTGCGAGTACTCGACTCGCCCACCGGTAGGGTACCCAGCTTCCCAGCCAATTCTTCCCACACCCGCATCGGATAGATGAACAAGCATTGATCCAGTCCGCGCGTCACCACCACTTTGCCTTTCAGCTCGCTGCGAAACTTGGATGGCAGGGCCAACCGTTTCTTCGGGTCAATAGAATGCTGGTATTCACCAATCAGCATATGCAAAGACGGGAGAGAAATTCACTTTTGAATTTACCACTTCCCCCCACTTTTAATCACTTGTCCCTATTTTATTCCACTGAGGAACATCTGTCAACACTCGCCAAACACCAAAAAAGCGACCATATTTGGTCGCTTTTCGAAAGTTATCCACAGGGCCCTAACCTATATCATTTATTGAACAAACTAACTATATATTTCGCAGTTACAAACCCTTCTCCTTCAAAAAGCGCTTGAGATCAGCTGCATCTTCCGAGAACCCAAGGGTATAGTCAATTTGCGATTTCAAATATTCCAGCGGGTTACCGCAATCAAGATAGGTAGCGTCCTTAATAATCTTGGCCAAGAGGCCCGTCTTGGGCATCATATTATTGAGCGCATCCGTCAACCACAACTCCCCGTCTTTGCCAATGGGCGTGTTTTTCAAAGATTCAAAAATTTCGTCTGGGTGCAGAATGTAGGCGCCGTGTGTGGCATAGGGCGAAGGCTCCTGACCGAGGGCTGGCTTTTCCGCAATTCGCACAATCTCTTTGACTGTTTCATCTCCAGGCAAGTCCTTGAGTTCAGCCATCCCATAACGTGATCGCTTCTCCGGATCCTGAATCTCAATAGCTGAAACCACCGGCTTGCCGTATTGCTGGTAGGCATCCACGCATTGCTTGACCCGCGACTCTCCCTTGGTCAACATCAATTCATCCGACCAAACAAAGAGGAAGGGATGCTTTTTACGCAGAAGATGTTCAGCCGCTATCAGCGCTCCTCCGTTGCCATAGGGCGGTTTGGTATAGACAAATCCGAAATCGGCCATTTGACTGATGCGACGTAGCTGCTCAACCTGCTCGGTTTTCCCTTGCTCCGTGAAAAAATCTTCCAGAATCTGATTGGGCGAGAAGAAACTTTCGATCGATTGCTTGTGATGCGACACGATAAAAATTATCTGCTCAATACCTGCTTGGACAATTTCTTCCACCACGTGAAGAATGACCGGCTTGCTGCCCATGGGAAACATTTCCTTGGGAATGCTTTTGGTGGCTGGCATGAAACGCGTTCCATATCCACCCGCTGGCACCACGGCTGTTTTAATCTCGCTGTTGTATTTCATAAGCCGGATAAGAGTTACTTTTTAACTAGCGCTATCATCTTCCGGACGATTTTGGCATGGCGTACCTCATCCGCCTTTAATTGCTTTAGTAGTCGTCTGGCTTCAGCACCCTTAATCAAACGCTGCAACTGATCAGCCTCGTTTTGCATACCGATCTCAATCTCCATGATTTTATTCAGATATTCCAGATAATCTTTTTGATCAAACATATTTAGGCTTTCTTAAGTTGTTTGAGAAAAAGGCTACGCACCCGCTTCAATAGTACAATATGACCCTCCGATTCACGGGCCAAAGTTTGCAGTGATTCTTGAATAGTCTTTTGTTTCTTAGCATCCAAGCCTGACAGAAAAAAGGTTGACCGCAGATGGCTACTATAAATCGGGATGGCCAATTCTTCATACTTAGTGGCCTCATCGATCAAGGCTAGGATGGTTTTCTGTTCAGATTTTTTCATGTGACATGATAACGCTTTAAGTATTCTTGGGTTTGGATATTCGGCAGCGAGTTGAGACGAAAAATGTGCAATAGGATGAAAAGGTGGTAGGTGCACCAAAGCATGTTAATCAGCACGGGATAAAAATCCTGCTGCAAACGGAAATATCCGAACACCAAGGCCACCATGTTCAGTCCAATCATGATCAGCCAGGGTGTCAATTGCCAAAGGGCCAGCTTGTCTCTTTGACCCTTAGGTGTAATTTGGAATTTTAATTTCAGACCTAGCAAGCCCTTCAGCGAAGCCAGCATAGTCACTGGAAAACTGAGCGACCCCATAATTATACCATTATAGATCTCGCTAGCCCCATAATGCCTTTTTTTCATTGTAACATAGAAGGTGAGGAAGGTCATGACAAAGTATGGCA
>SCTJ01000159.1 GCA_004297805.1 Patescibacteria group bacterium
AGTCTTCAAATCTTTGGTAGTGGCCAATGCCCTGAATTTCCATTTGGTTAAAGATTCGGGAACCTTAAATGAAAAACTTACTTCTCCTTTTTCATCTGTTACCAAATGAGGAAAGAAAAAGGCGGTTTCATTAAAATTAATCCGGGGTTGTTGTTGCTGAGGAAGAAAACGACCATTGGCGTCCTTCTCACTAAAACTACCTCCCAGAGTAATTGTGTTACCAGTACTAAGCACAGGTATGTTTGTTTCTTTTCCACCTTCCGATTTGGTCATTGTTTGGTCATAGGCACCATCCAAGGCACCAAAATCCTCTTCATTAATTTTATCTCCGTTTTTATAATCTCCATATCCCCTCCTGTTATCACCCTCTAAATCATCCGACCATGAATAAGTATAATCCGGATTAAGATCGTGACTATATCTATAGTAATAATTATTGGGGTTATACCCTGTTGCCCAACCAAAATAGTTAAGCGTTTCAAAAGTTTTGTACCGATAGGCCTCATACGCTGGAACAATATAACTATATCCATACGCATTAGAAGTAGAATTGAAACTGGTTTGCCCCAGGTAATACGTTGTATAACTATAGTTGAAGAAATAATAATTCCAACTATTATAATACGACAACTCGTCCAAACTTGCATCGTACATATTTGCTAAAATTTCGGCACCCGGAATATCCTGTTTTACATTGCCCTTTAATTTTACTTTCCATTCTTCATCCTGTCCCGGTAATAATTTATCACGGAACGTTACCAATTCAATTTCCATTAAATCACTGTCATCATCTAAATAAAAATATTGACTGGTTGAATATACATTGTTATTATTTACCATATAGATATGAACCATATAGGGAATATTCTTATCAAGGGAAATGGGGAAAGAAATTAATTTTTGTTCCCTGTTTAATTCGATGGTTTCAGTTTTTATGATGCGACCTTCATATTCATGGATCAGATTGAATACTGCATGATCAACCGAAGTGCCTAACAATATTTCGGCGTTTTCGCCTTTTTTGCAATACGATTTAATTGGCATACAGGTAGCAAATTGTTGAAATGGGTAAGATCTTTCCTTTTGATCATACAACATAAAATACGACTCTGCCGAAACATCCATTCCTTTTGAATCTTTTGCTTTTGTGGTAATAATGTA
>SCTJ01000059.1 GCA_004297805.1 Patescibacteria group bacterium
TTGCTTGATCAGTCCTATAATATCCTGGCAGTTTTTACCAAGCCTGACAGCGCTGTGGGCAATGACAACAAAGTGGCTGAAAATCCAGTTCGCGATCTGGCTAGGGAGCGCAATATCACGCTTTATCAGCCAGTTAAATTGGAAGATGATTCAGTGGCCATACTCAAATCAATCGGAGTAGATATTATTCTGGTAGTAGCCTATGGCAAGATCCTTCCCAAGTCTATCTTGGAAATACCCGGATTTGGCTGTATTAATGTGCATCCTTCGCTTTTGCCGAAATTCCGTGGTCCATCCCCCATTCAAAATGCCCTCTTGCTAGGCGAAAAAGAAACCGGGGTGACATTGATGCTGATGAATGATCAGGTTGATAGTGGAGATATTCTCAATCAAGATAAATTCCCTATTCAAGATGAAGACACGGCCGAAACTTTACGCCACAAGCTAGCTGATCTCGGAGCTAAGATCCTAATTGAAACTATTCCTTTGTGGGTAGAACGTCGCATTGAGCCAATCAAACAGGACGAGACCCAGGCCACTTTCTGTCAATTGATTGAGCGCGAGGATGGACACATTGTCTGGGAAGATAGCGTGGGTGATATTATTAATCGCTATCGAGCGATGACTCCCTGGCCGGGAGTATTTGGCTTCTGGAATGACGGCAGAACCATCCGTCGCATCAAGCTTACAAAACTAAGCAATGGCACCGTTTCAGAGCGAGACGGCCGCGAAGCCGGACAGGCCTTCCTGGATGCGGAAGGAAGGTTGAATGTGCAAGCTTTTGATGGTTCAGTGATCATCGAGCGTTTACAACTTGAAGCGAAACGTGAAGTAACCGCAACGGAATTTCTAAATGGTTATGCGACTTTCGCCGGTGCTATATTACAATAAACACTCATGGATAAATTTTGGTCAAACAAAAGAGAAAGTCTACCCTGGATTATTGGGGCAGTTTTGATTGGTGTAGTTTTGCTGGCCACCATCGGTCGGCCGCTATTTCGGACTAAGCCAGTCTCCAAAACTGGAGAAGGAGCTCTCAAAGAGTTTCCCCATATTACGGTCGGAGAACTGGCGAGCAAGGTACAACAGGGTAGTCCGCTGCTCATTTTGGATGCTCGTCCCGTGGATCAATATCTCACCGAACATATACCTAATGCTGCCAGCGCATCTCCTGAAACCATTGATGAACGCTTGGCCGGTATTTCTCGGGATATGCCCATCGTTACGGTTGGCAATAACTATGCAGAGGCACAGGGCATTGCAGTATTGCTCGACACACGAGGTTATAAAAACATCTCGGTCCTAGTGGGGGGAATGACAGCTTGGCAAGACAACAGCGGAACAACCGTCTCTTGGGGAGACCCCACCTCGTTCAGCGACCTGGCTAAGGTTAAATTTACCACCACGGAGGAAGCCCGCAAGAATCAAACCAACCGACCTCAATACATTTTATTTCTCGACGTGCGAACCAGGGATGAGTTTGATGCTAGCCACGTCACTGGAGCCATCAACGTGCCGCTAGACGAGCTCGAATCAAATACCAGCGGTATTGCCCGCGGCAAAGAGGTGATAGTTTATGGAGCCAGTGAATTGCAAGGTTTTCAAGCGGCTGTTAAATTGTCCGATCTTGGATATATTTCAGTCAAGGCCCTAAGTGGAACCTTCGATGGTTGGAAACAAAAGGGCTTTCCAATAGAGTCGACGCCTGACCCGAATCGGCCACGCTAAGCCAACATTCATCAGTCAAAACAAAACTCCCCCGATGGACATCGGGGGAGTTTTACTAATGCGCGAAGGCTATTGAATGACAGCTAGAACATCTTCATTTTTCACAATCAGATATTCCTCGTCATCAATTTTCACTTCAGTCCCAGAATAACGGCGGAAAATTACTCGCTGACCCTTTTTCACTTTGATTTCCTTGTGCTCCCCCACTGCTATCACCCTACCTTCCTGAGGTTTTTCGGCTGAAGCGCTCTCCGGCAGAAAAATGCCAGTAGTGGTTTTTTTGTCGGCTTTGACCGGTTGAATTAGAACATTTTCTCCCAAGGGTTGTACTTTGCTTTTCGACATATGGAATAAATTTAATTTATTACGGAGGAAATTATAACCGAACTATTTCGTTCGGTCAATTTTGAACATTGGGCCATGTCCGGGAATAATAAAATCAGCTAGCTGCAGTATCTTGTTTCTGCTTTCGTCAAATTTTTCCACACTATAAACGAAATCTGGGTTAGGCTTTTTCTGGGTATCGATCCATTCGATATTTGGAATTGCATCTCCAGCTATCACTACTACTCCCTGTTGAGTTTTAACCACTATAGAGAGATGATCAATTGAGTGGCCAGGGGTCTCGATTAAGGCCACATCTTCAACTGAGAAGTCTTTCGATAGATCAAATCGCTCCAGGGTTCCCTCATTTAGTTTCTGAAATTGACCAGGATAGTTACTATTGATGAAACGCAGAAATATCTTGGCTTGTGGAAACAGGAAAACATTAGTGCTGTGATCGAGATGCAGATGAGTCAGAACTACACTATCGATATCTGTGATCTTCAGTCCCTCGCGACCTAGAGCTTCAATTAGTTGGTGCTGATTAACAAAGGCTCCCGGATCAACAAGAACCGCCCGA
Source organism: Patescibacteria group bacterium (assembly GCA_004297805.1). Classification (GTDB taxonomy): domain Bacteria; phylum Patescibacteriota; class Minisyncoccia; order Moranbacterales; family SCTJ01; genus SCTJ01. Next base: position 2,633 of record SCTJ01000059.1, read on the forward strand.
TCACTTTTGATAAGCGTAGAAGTAGACCCGACCGACACTACTTTGTCGGAAACTGCTTTGTGGATTCCTTCCACCAAAACGACAACTTCAGCCATTGAGTTGGGGGGGTATTAATTATTCGCTCAGCGCTTTCAATGCCGCATCGAGTTGCGGATCACGGCCTTGTTCGAAATCATCATCAGACAATTTGACCTCAACTCCGGGTGTAATTCCCTTCTCGTTGATCTGCTCACCATTGGGCGTGAGCCATTTCTCAATGGTGATTTTAACAGCCGTGTTGTCTGGCAAGTCCAAAAATTCTTGAACCGATCCTTTGCCAAAAGATTTCTCGCCCATAATAGTCACGTTTTGTCGGTTGTCTCGTAGAGCTCCAGCCAAGATTTCTGAAGCGCTGGCGCTACCATTGTTGATCAGTACAACAGTTGGAATGTGACTCAGGGTATCGCCGCCGGCAGCAAAGAGCTTGTGCTGGGTGCCATCTTCGCGTTCTTCAATCACAATCGTACTGCCCATGGGCAACATTTTGCTACCTAGCCCAACCGCAGCATCTAGATAGCCGCCTGGATCATTGCGGACGTCCACAATAATACCTTTGGTTTCAGCATTGATTGTTTTGCGAACTGCAACCGCAAAAGCTTGCTCGGTATCATCTCCAAAGCGAGAGACTTTAATATAGGCAATATTATCATTTTTAATCTCGGCTGTTACGCTTTTTATTTGGACGATGGCCCTCCAGACCACAATATCCTGAGTTTCCTGAATACCTTCACGCAGAATCGTCAATTTTACTGAAGTATCTTTTGGTCCGCGCATCAGCGACACAGACTGATCAATACCGAGGTCTAAAGTGCTCTGATCGTCAATTTTTATTACTTTATCTCCAGCCCGAATGCCCGCCCGAGCAGCAGGAGAATCTTCCAGGGGTGCAATAATAGTGAGTATTCCATTACGCATGCCGACTTCTGCTCCGATACCCTCGAAGCTGCCTTCGATTTCCTCCTTGAATGATTTGGTTTCCTCCGGATCAAAAAAGGCTGTGTAGGGATCGCCGGTGGCTGCCAACATGCCCTTGATTGAACCATAGAACAACTTGGTCGCATCCAATTTTTTCGAATCAACATATTTATCTTTCAATAAGTCCCAGACTCTCCAATAGAGAGAAAAGTCTAACGACTCGGGCTTACCCAGATCCTTATTGAGTACGATGGTCTGATCGATAGGGAACGATTTACGCGCCTCACGTTGCAAATAGCGACCGCGTTCGATGCCGATGAAAAAAGTAGCGATGGGAATGCTCATCACGAAGAAACCCAACAAAACTTTATTGAAAAGTCGGCGATTTTTTTCTTCGCTGGCCAGTTCTACCTGGGGTGGCTCTAAATTGTCCATGGGATGTTATTGTTTTTATTTATTGATGCTGTG
>SCTJ01000144.1 GCA_004297805.1 Patescibacteria group bacterium
ATCTAGTCAAGGATGCCGGACAGTCGGATGCCGACAAGAAGGCCACCCTGCTCGATTTCGACCGCGTATTGGGCCTACGACTGGACTCGGTGCCTAGAGCGTCGGGCGCGGCAGAAGAGCACGTACCGGAAGAAATCCAAGTCTTGGCGGAAGCGCGCGAAGATGCGCGGAAAAAGAAAGACTGGAAAAAGTCCGATGCACTGCGCGCGGAGATAGAGAAGAGAGGATTCGAAGTTGTTGACTACGCGGAAGGGTTCAAGGTTAGGCAGAAATAGAATCAAGGCCAGAGGTAAGGCTAGTTATTTGATTAGCGCTAGTTACTCAATTGGGAACCACCTTGGCGATGAGCTTCCTCGTGTCCCCTTCCCTGGAAACGGAGCCAAGCACGATGAAAGCTACCGGAGTGCCGTTTATGTTCAATATCGTGAGCATCGTCTCTCCGGCCTCCGGAGTGCGACCGGTCTTGCCTCCGACGAAGCGCGGATCACTCACGAACGGGTGCGTGCTCAAAAACTCATGCGCGCCATGGTAACTCGTCGTCGCCGCTTCCACGCGGATATTGCGCGTGAGAGATAGTATATCCGGACGGAATTTGTAGAGATAGCGCGCGAGCGCGAACAGATCGCGTGCCGATGCCTGATTCTGCGGATTCAAGCCGGAAGGATCGGCGAAGAAGGTCATCGGCATGCCGATCTCCCAGGCATAGCTCGACATAAGTTCCAGGAACTTGGTCCTGTTGGTCGAGGAGGCTAGGGCCTCGGCGGCGACATTGGAAGAATTGAGGAGCAGAGGATACAAGAGTTCAGGCAGAGTGAAGCTCTCCCCGGCGGAGATCCGGCTCGTGTCGCTCGCCACATTCATCTCTTCGGGAGTGATGCGTATGATGGTCGTCGGGGACAATTCATCAGTCGCCACGAAAGCCGTGACCAATTTCGACATCGAAGCCACCGGCAAGGCCGCCTCGGCGTTGCTCTCTATGTATATCCGGCCAGTTCGAACATCGCCGACGAGATAGGCCCTGGCGGTCACATCCGATGGATTTCTCGGAGGAGTAGCCGGCACGAGCGTACTACCCTTTCCGGCCTTGCCGGAATCAAAGAATGACGGGGAGACCTTGAGCGTGGGAGTGTCATAGATACCAGATGAGGGTTGGAAGTTCAAGTTCACCGAATATATTACTTTGAGTGTGAGTATGGTACCGACCATCGCGAATAATATGACGAACGCCAATATAAGATTGCGATGCTGGATCATCAGAGATATTTTAACATATCTGGATACAGCTAGCGCGTCACCGATATGGTAGGTGTGAGTTCACCGGTGGAACTCGCCGTGATCCTCCCGTTTGCGTCGCGGGCGATCTCATAGTGAGTGTCGTAGTCCGTGCTGGAGGCAAAGTGCGAACCGGAAGCAGAAGGGTCGAACGGTAGGGACGATATATAGTCCGGTACGAGACAGTCCGCGATATCGCCGGGATACAAGGTCTCCGAGATTAGAGGGCTCCTCACGTCAGTGAATGAGGTCGGTATGTCGCGGGTGGCGCCGCTGCAAACGAGGATCCCCCGATGCTCGGCCATATTCTGGTGAATGGCATTCAGAATGGAGTTTACATTACTCACGCGCTGTGAATCGCGGGCCAGTTTGAATTGGCGGGCAGGATTCACAGCCACCAGTACTACCGCGGCCAGGACGGCGATGATACCTATGACCACCAGAACTTCTATCAGGGTAAATCCCTTCGATTGATTTTGTTGTGTACGCATTTTCATTTTATTGTTATTCATCTATTCGACTATTGATTGATAATTCGACGATTGATAATCATTCGACCATGCCGAAATCCTATCAGGCCGAGATAAAATCCTGATAAAGAAAGTCTCAAGAAGTGATAAAGAAATGTTCAAGAAACGATAAAGAAAAGATAA
>SCTJ01000198.1 GCA_004297805.1 Patescibacteria group bacterium
GGCACGGTCTACCTCGAACGCTACCTGCCGAACCCGCGCCACGTCGAGGTGCAGGTGATCGCCGACAAGCACGGCAACGTCATCCACCTCGGCGAGCGCGACTGCTCCATCCAGCGCCGCCACCAGAAGGTCATCGAGGAGTCGCCCGCCCCGCCGTGGGTCGTCAACGAGGAGATGCGCGAGCGCATCGGCAAGATCGGCGTGGACGCCGCCAAGGCCGTCGACTACGTCGGCGCCGGCACGATCGAGGGCCTCCTGTCCTCGGACACGGGCGAGTACTTCTTCCTCGAGATGAACACGCGCGTCCAGGTCGAGCACTGCGTCACCGAGATGACGACGGGCATCGACATCGTGCGCGAGGGCATCCTCGCCGCCGCGGGCGAGCCGCTGAGCATCAAGCAGGAGGACGTCGTCCTGCGCGGCCACGCGATCGAGTGCCGCATCAACGCGGAGAACGCCGCGGCGAACTTCGCGCCCGCCCCGGGGGACATCGGCAAGTACAAGGAGCCCAGCGGCCCCGGCGTGCGCGTCGACTCGGGTGTCGGCGAGAACGGCACCGTCTCGCCGATGTACGACCCGATGGTGAGCAAGCTCATCGTCTGGGACGTCAACCGCGAGCGGGCCACGCAGCGCATGATCCGCGCGCTCGGCGAGTACGAGATCGAGGGCCTCACGACCCTCATCCCGTTCCACGAGACGCTGCTGAAGACCGAGGACTGGGCGAAGGGCAGCACGTGCCACGACCTCCTCGAGGACAAGGAGTGGCTGAAGTCCACCGCTCCCGCCGAGCCTGTCGTGCCGGTCGAGTCCGATGAGGACGAGGCCGAGAAGATCACCCAGGACTACCTCGTCGAGGTCGGCGGCCGCCGGTTCGACGTCAAGGTCGTCGGCCCGCCGCCCGTCGCGGGCGTCGCGGTGGCGAATGGCAGCGCTCCCGCCGCCAAGAAGCCGAAGCGCGAGCGCAAGTCCGGCGGTGGCGGCGGTGGCGGCGACACGCTGCCCTCCCCGCTGCAGGGCACGGTCTTCAAGGTGAACGTCGAGAAGGGCGCCACCGTCGAGGAGGGCGCGATCATCG
>SCTJ01000147.1 GCA_004297805.1 Patescibacteria group bacterium
GAGTCCACGAGATCACGAAGATGGGCCGCTTGACCACCCTGACTACCGTACCCAGCAAAAAGTATCGGCATGTTGTCAGGTATTGCCGCTCGTACTTCTCGCAGGTCAATGTCTGCTGTCGAAGCAATCACCGGAACGATATTTCCTGATGCATTCCAGCGATTCACTACGAGATCAAGCATGTATCTCCAGAGCGGTCTTCGATCCTGGAGAATCACGTCTTGAACGATCGCCCCATCTGGATTGCTGGTCTTGACCGTTACAATCGCTGTCTTGTCAGGCAGACGTTCGAACGGTCGTAGAACATCATCGCCGAGGTAGGGATTTACTACAACACCATCAGCCCCCAACTCACCGAAGATGTTTCGGAGATAGGCCTCCATCGAGTTCTCAACATCTCCGATCTTCGCGTCTACAAATACTGGAAGATACGGATGATGTTCGTGAACATATTGGATCGTCTCCTTGAGAAGATTGTGACCGTCTGGGTAGATGTCGAAGAATGCCTTCTGCGCCTTGTATGCACAAACGTATGGCGCAGTCAGGTCAATCACGATTCTGAGGAAGTTGCGTATCCCAGCTACGGCTGGAACTCCCTCCCGCAGTTCGGCTGGTATCTTCGACACGTCCGGATCGAGGCCACAACAGACGAGCGTGTCATTCTTGATCATCGCTTGGTGGAGCAGTTCCAGGCTCCGGCAGGATGTCTTCATCCTGATCTCCTTCCTGCGGTTTGGGAACAAGGTCGATATGGCCAAGGTGTTTCTGCTTGGCTTCGAGATGGCCTCGTGTAAGGTCGGTCGGCGGAATGACAATCGGGGTGTAGTCCGTGACTTCGTAACCGTTTTCTACGAATGCCCCGGCCTTGCGCGGATTGTTTGTAGCCAGGGTAATTTTCGTCCTGGCTGGAATGTCGAAATACTTGAGGATTCCGACCACTCCACTGTAGGTGCGGATGTCGATTACTCCATTTGGTGCGATTGCGTTCGCCGCTTCCACAGTATCAAGCTTGAGTTGTCGTTGGAGTCGTAGTGTTGCGAGCTTGAATGGCAGTCCCAACCCTCGCCCATCCTGACGTGGGATGTTGACGATCAACCCTTCGCCATTCTCCGAGACCGTCCGAATCGCGAGTGAGAGCTGTTCGTGACATTCACAGGTACGATCCCCGAAAAGTTGTCCGGTCTCGCACCCAGAGTCAATCCTCACGAGCAAAAGCTCTTTGTTCTTGAATGTGGGCATGAGGTTTTCATCAAGCTCCCCAAAAAAGAGCACTGAGTACTTGCCCCACGCATCATCAATCGAGAAGTCAAACTGGTGGAACTCCCCGAAATCGGTGACGATCGTACCGACACCTTGCCGGGTAACGATGAGCCACCGAGTTATGCCGCCCTCGACTACACTGAGTTGTTTGCCAAGCGGGATCATTGAGCTCTTCGCCTGGTTGATCAGACGTTCTACTTCTTCAACCGTCTGATTGGTACGAGCTGCAATTACTTGCAGATCGAGTTGCATGGTTATTCTCCCTTCGCAATCTTTTTGGAGTACGTTCCCTTGATAAGCCGGAACGCAAGCCTG
>SCTJ01000199.1 GCA_004297805.1 Patescibacteria group bacterium
TGTCTGCGGACCCGCCATCGCCCATCTCCTGCAACGCGCCTACCTTGCGTATGGCGATCCGCGCTATGAACGCCTCGCCACGCTATCCGTCTCGCACTTGTACAACCTGCGCAAGAGCGCCGGTTATCAGGCGCAACGTAAGCACTTCACCTCAACCCGCCCGGTGTGTAACGCCATCGGCGTGCGCAAGGCGCCTGGCCCACAGGGACGTGCCGGCTATGTTCGGATTGATACTGTGCATCAGGGCGATCTCGATGGCGTCAAGGGCGTCTATCACATCACCTGTGTCGATGCAGTGTGTCAGTGGCAGGTCGAAGCCTGCGTGCAGGGCATCAGTGAAGCGCATTTGCTTCCCGTGCTGGCCTTGATCATTGACCAGTTTCCGTTTGTCGTGGTTGGCTTTCATTCCGACAACGGCTCGGAGTACATCAACCATCGGGTGGCAGAGATGTTGGAGAAACTGCGCATTGAGCAGACCAAATCGCGTTCGCGTCACAGCAACGATAACGCCCTGGCCGAAAGCAAGAATGCCAGCGTGGTGCGCAAGCACATGGGCTACTCGCATATCCCGCAGCAGTTCGCCAAGCCGATCAACGCGTTCTACCAGGCGACCTTCAATCCCTGGCTCAATCTGCACCGCCCCTGCCTGTTTGCCACCTCGGTCACGAATGCCAAAGGCAAGATCGTCAAGCGCTATCGGCATGAGGATGTAAAGACGCCACTGGAGTGCCTGGCCCAGCAGTCCGCAACGAACTTGGCTACGTTCAAGTCGGGGATTACGCTGGCGGCGCTACAGGCTCAGGCGAAGTCACAAACCGATCTGGCCGCCGCTCAGACCATGCAACGGGCCAAGACCGCTCTCTTCGCCAGTTTCGCCATACCCAAGCATCGGGCTTGACGCACGCCAACGGCCACCGACTGCCGCGCTACGCTTGCCAGACAGACGCATTGCTACGCAATCCGCCCGCCGAAAGCCCTGCGGGCCGCCAACCGCAAAACCGACATATACATGTCTTGAAAACCAACCCCAAAATCCAACCACCGCCCAGGTACTATCACCCCAAACGAAATCACTTACACTTCCCCTTTTAACCCATCACCCCACGCCTCAACGTCACCCCATCAATTGCCTCGTTCAGGCTCATACCTGAATTGGAAACTACT
>SCTJ01000148.1 GCA_004297805.1 Patescibacteria group bacterium
GCTCTTCCGATCTTATGCTATGAAATGTAAATGCAACTTTGTAAATGAGTGCTTAGACTTTATCCGATAGCTCAGGTGGTTGCCACCCCACAGGCGCAACTATGATGTTCGGCAAATCTACTGTTACACGCTCACCCTCAATAGCAAGTCGTAGGGTTTTCATAAGGCTACGTAGCTTCTTGGGGCTATAAAAGTCATCGGGGTTGGGTGTTTCGCCTTTAGCTTGGGCTTCATCTATGATTTTCTTATTCCATTTGTTGATAGTTGCCATATAAACACGGATATAGGCTTGGACAGCGGCATACTGTTGTTGGTGTTTGTCATTTATGGCTACTCGCTCATCTACCATCTTGGCTGTGATGATATATTCTACATTTTGACCGACATCTTGCCGACATCCACCCCAGTCCTCGTCTTTACCACGCCGCTCTACTTGGCGAGTAGATACGCCAAACATTTCGGCAATATCTGCGTATGTTAGCGTCACGTCTTGGACATAGGCCATTTTTGCCTGTACCCAGTCAGCTTTTGGTTTCTCAAGAACGGTATTCATACTACCTATTATGAAAGGATTTGACGAGTAAGAATAGCGCAGATGACCCAATATGGCGATTAGTGCGGAAAATGGTTCATAGTCCACTGTATGTAGCTGATAGCCGACATTTTTTGAGAGGAGTTGCCCATCTAGGGTTATAATTGACGTATGCCACAAAAAATTGAGAAGAAAATACTGCCCGAATACTACGAAAAAATACTTGCTGGTGAGAAAACTTACGAGCTTCGCCTAGCTGACTGGGAGTGCGGTACTGGCGACATCTTGGTACTGATTGAGATTGACCCCAAGACCAAAGAGCCAACAGGTCGCGAGTTAAGCCGTAAAGTTGGCTTCGTGGGAAAAACCAAAGATTTAGACTTCTGGACAAGTGACGAAATAGACAAGTATGGCTATCAAATTATCTCTTTACTTGACGAGGGGAAAGAATGAAACAACTTGTTTTCTCTACTGGCAATGATTCAAAGTATCAGACAGCACAAGCGGTATGCACCGAATACGCGATTAAGCTAGAACAAAACACTTTAGAGATTGACGAGATACAAGGCGAAGACCCCGAAAAAATCGTGACTGACAAAGTAAACAAGGCTTACGATTTGCTCAAAAAGCCTGTTATCGTGAGTGATGATACTTGGGTCATTCCTGGTTTGAATGGGTTCCCTGGCTCCTATATGAAGTCAATGAATCATTGGTTTCAACCTCAAGATTTTATCAACCTTACACTGTCGCTGACTGATAGGCGCATATTCTTGGTTGGCTATCTAGCCTACAAAGACGAGAAACTTACGAAACTGTTTTATCAGAAAAGAGAAGGTATATTACTGGAAGAGCCAAGAGGTAAGCACGAACCCGCGAGCCATAAAGTAATAAGTATGGTTGGTGACAATGGCCTAAGTATTGCAGAAGTCTACGATAAAGGTTTAGCACGTAGCGAACGTGATGTGGCAAAAATTTGGCACGAATTTGCAGAATGGTTCAGGGAATTAAAATGACAAAATATGACTTCTTCGTAGCAGGACGCTGGCGAAACCGAGAAGCAGTGAAAGAAGTACTTGATGTTATAAGAGCAAGTGGCAAAACAGCCTACTGCTTTATTGAGAACTTGTATGAGGGTG
>SCTJ01000060.1 GCA_004297805.1 Patescibacteria group bacterium
ATTTCCTCTTTAACTGAATCCGGCACGCCCGTAACCTCCGCTACCAAATGCATCCTGGCTTTGTCTCGCGCCTCAATTGGATCGTGTGCGTCAAAAGAGAAGCTATATTTCTTTCCCCGAAATGAAACTTCGGTTTGAAAAGTCTTTAGCTTGCTTTTCGCCAATCGGTATTTCTCGGCATTGAAGTATTCCACGGGCTGGTCCGGACTCTTTGCGCCAGAGTGTTTTTTCCGCCGAGTTGTTTTTTCTGGTGACTGTGATGGACCTGAACCGCTACCCGAAGACGACTCCGATGGAGACATAAACATGAACCGCTCTTGAGAATAGCTTTCGGGCGACATATTGTAAGTCACTTTGAATTTTATTTGTGCCCAGGAGAGGACTCGAACCTCCAAACCCTTGCGAGTACTAGTTCCTAAGACTAGCGCGTATACCAATTCCGCCACCTGGGCACTAAACTAACTTTACTCCTATTTAATTTTCACAATACTGCCAAGCAATATCCCAAATTCTTTTAGCCTCGTCGTGCACTGGTCCACTATTATCATATTCCCCATGATGCCTAGTCGAATCACCATAGGTTTCCTTCTTTTGGTCCAGATGAATATTCACAATCAGATCCGCTCCGTCCAATTTTGTATATATATGAAAGCGCGGATAGCCTGCCCTCGCCAATTCTCGCACGAAACTCATCTCACCGCCCTCCTCTCGCTGAAAAACATACCCGACTTGGCGCAGAATACTGACTGGATTTTCTTTTATCTTTTTGAATCTTAGTTTCATCCCAGTAGTAGAATTTCGAATGAGTAACATAGGCTCAACCAATTTCCCATAAAAATACTTATTCCAGCAGTGTTACCCTCAACTAACCATTTTCCCAAAATCTATATTTCGAAATTTCACTACTGGGTCATAACTTTGTCGGGGTGCCGGGAATTGAACCCGGATTACACGAACCCGAATCGTGCGTAATACCGTTATACCACACCCCGTAATTCTAAACTGCTGATAATTTATCCGCCTAGGCAGACTTCACCCACCCGAAGGGCGCGTACTACCGGTATACTATATCCCGATTATTTCGTCCTTCACTTTCTTTAATATCTCAACCACTTTATCATTCTGACGTAATTTGTCCACCACCTTAATAATGTCTTTAGCCTTACTTGCTACGCTCGGCTGCTTCGATAAAAAGACACTGATCGTCTGACTATTTGGCTTCTGGCTTATATATCTAGCCAGAATTGCATACCACAGTTCGAATGTTTCACGGGAAACATTAATCCCAGTTTCCACAACTGGTGGGTCATTAAAATAACTGGCTATTTTTTCCCAGTTGTTATATTCATTATAAATTAGCTCGTCTTCCAATCTTTTGGCTGGATTATTCCAAAAATCGGAGGCTCGCTCTATAGCATAGAAATTGTAACGACCCAAGATCTCCTCTCTTTTCATATCGCAATATAAGTGAAACTTCCATCCAGCATGGAAGGAATCCAGATAGGCAAAATCCAAATTCAGATTTTCCAAAATCATGTGCGTTTCCCTGCGCGCAACACTAGAATCAATCCGGCGGATATCTGGGAAAACACAGCCCAGGAAAAACTCGTCATGCTGAAAGTGAGCAGGGACCTTGTCTTCCATCCCATCGGGCAGTGTGCCATTCACAATTGCCTCGATATACTTTTTGGCATAAACAATATGCGCAATTTGGGAGGCCATAGATTTATTTAGTATTCTTACTTTTAGTATACGCTAGGAAGCCTAAAAAACAAAAAGAGGCGCTCTCGGCCCCTTTTTATTTAGCTGTGGACATTACTGGACTCGAACCAGTGACCTTCGCAATGTGAATGCGACGCTCTAACCAACTGAGCTAAATGTCCATTTTTCTGCTTTGATATTGTATAGCAACATCCCGGCATTCGTAAAGTACCCTCTATTTAACCCAGTGTTTATTTTTGATTTCCTGATCATCCTCCTCTTTCTTCTCTTCTATCCTAACCTTAGCCAAATTCCTCAGCTGCACCAAGTCCTCCTTATCCAGTTCTCGTGCCCGCAGACTCAACTGAGCCTTATTATTTTTGGCAGCATCTTCAATCACCTCTGCTAGCAGCACATCCAGAATAGCTCCGATTTTCGGTCCGGGTTTCATGCTCAATTCTTTCATCAAGTCGTTACCATTTATTTTCAACATTTTGACTGACACAGCGTCTTTGGAAACTTTTTCCACCACATATTCAAAATGGCGTAGCTTGTAGGGTTTGGCCTTGGGCACTCCTGAACCCAAACGATCGGCGATCCGCACATCCATCAGATCGTTGATATTTTCCAGACCGACTTTTTGAATCAAGCGTCGTACTGAACTTTCCCCGACTTCCTCCGGATTGTAGTAAAACATATGATTGTCCACCAACAATCTCGCTTTCTGAATAACCTCGTTAGAGAATCGCAGTCGGTTGAGAATTTTTTCGGTCACTCGCGCCCCAACGTGATCATGATTATAGAAAGTCGCGTAGTAACCTTCGCCCCGTTTGGTTTGCGGTTTGGCAATGTCATGTAGCAATGCGGCTAGACGTACCTCCAAATTTTTGGACGGACAATGCTTAAGCGCCAAGATGCTGTGCTTGTATATAGTATAGACATGGTGGCGATTCTGCGCGACGCCCACGCCCTTCTCCAATTCGGGAATAACGAAATTGAGCAGTCCAGTTTCGTGCAGCATATCGACGCCCTCTGCGGGATTGTCCGACAAAATTATTTTGGTCAGTTCGTCTTTAATTCTCTCCATCGCGATATGTTCCAGGTGCTTGGAATTTTTTTTGATAGCGATCAAAGTTTTTGGTTCAGTGGAAAATCCGAGCTCCGCGTGAAAACGCACTGCCCGCATCATTCGCAGCGCATCTTCATCAAAACGCTCATGCGCGTCACCCACTGTGCGAATAATTTTCTTTTTTATATCATCTTGACCACCGTATGGATCAATAA
>SCTJ01000061.1 GCA_004297805.1 Patescibacteria group bacterium
GCCAAAGAAAAATCAATACAGATCAATAAACAAGAATTTGAATCAGAGTTTCAGAAGCACCAGGATCTCTCTCGCACTGCTTCAGCCGGCATGTTCAAAGGGGGATTGGCTGACACGGGTGAGATGAGCAAAAAATATCACACCGCCACGCATTTGCTGTTGGCAGCTTTGCGGGAAGTGCTTGGAGCTGAAACATATCAGAAGGGGAGCAATATTAACGCGGAAAGATTGCGTTTCGATTTCAACTATCCGCAAAAGATGACCGCCGAGCAATTAAAGCAAGTTGAGGAGTTGGTTAATCAGAAAATACAGGAAAATGTTCCGGTTGAGATGATTGAAATGTCTAAGGACGAAGCTCTGAAAATTGCCAAGATATCCTTCGATCCGGCAAAATACGGAGATGTCGTTAAGGTTTATAAGATAGGGGATTATAGTATCGAGCTCTGTGGCGGTCCGCATGTGGCGAGTACCGGAGAACTTGGGAAATTTAAGATTGCAAAGGAGGAAGCCAGTTCCGCTGGTGTGCGTAGAATCAAGGCAGTGTTGGAGAGTTAGTGCCATAATTCAAAAGCCTATGGACGAAACCGATCCTAAAATTACTGGAATATACGACAAGGGAACAGTCGAACAATATTACGCCACCGTCGGCAAAGATGTGGTCAAAGAAAAAGGGGAAGGCGCCGATGCTTTTTTGATGGGGCTAATTCCTCAATATTTGACCGGCAGGATCGTTATTGATCTGGGGTGTGGTAACGGGCGTTATGCCGAGGTGATGAGCTCTCGCGGAGCCAAAAAGGTGACCGGCATTGACTTGAGTGAATCGATGACGGAACAAGCGCAGATTAGGAAAGTCGAGAAGCAACTGGACAATGTGGAAATCGTTTGTGCTGACATGGATAGTCTACGTCTAGCTAGTGGTAGTGTGGATCTGGTTTTCGCTCGCTTCAGTCTTATGTATACCGTGAAACTGGCTCAAGTTGTGACGAGTCTCAGTCAGGCGCTTTCGCCAAAGGGGGAGATGCTAGTCGAAACCAGCGTCGTTGATTTTGTGGATCCAACGCATGAAACCGAAGTAAAAAAATCTTCTGTGCCGCTAGAATTGAAGGTTGGAGAGACAAGCGTGCAAATCGAAAATTTTGCCTATTCAATGGATGATTATTTGACCGCTTTTCATCAGGCAGGTTTGACTGTGGAAGTTTCCAAGCGGTTCCCGCCTCATAATCTTTCGATTGTCGATGGTTATAAATTCAAAGATGCGATTAAATTTGGTTATGTTGTTTTTAAGTTAGTCAAAGAATAAATTAATGATTAAGAATAAAAAATTATGAAAGAACAATCAGGCAATCTAGGTGCAGGACAAACTCCCGAGGTGGTGCCGCCAGTTCAATCTTCTCCAGAGACTACGCTGGAGACTTTCCTCAATTCCCGAGGTCAGGCGAGCGCGGCTATGGAAACCCTAGGAGATTTTGAAATGAAAGAGAGCGGAAGAAGGGGGAATGAGATCTATTTCAAGGGGACAAGAAAATATGGCGATGGGTTTGAAGCCGAGATTATCATCAGAAGATCTTCCGAAAAAGCCGCCTAAAGGGAATTCAAAAAATAACCCCGACATGATGTCGGGGTTATTTTCTTATTGCTCCAATATGCCGAGTTTGTGCAAGAAGATGTCCAGCTCACTGCCGGATATTTTTCTGTTACTCCCCATTTTGAGGGAACCAAGTTCGATATTCAAAACGCGCACACGCTTGAGATCCAGGGTCGTCCAACCAAGAGCCGCACACATGCGGCGGATTTGGTGTTTCTTGCCTTCAGTGAGGATGATTCTAAAATTATTTTTTCCAAGTTTCATGGCGCGGCAAGGCTTGGTGGTAAAATCTTCAAGTTTAACTGGCTGGCTCATTAAGCGCAAAAACATGGGGGTGACGGGCTTGTCGACGGTGACCACATATTCTTTTTCATGCTCACGCGTTGGATGAAGGAGTCGATCAGTCA
>SCTJ01000200.1 GCA_004297805.1 Patescibacteria group bacterium
CTGCAATTTCTTTTAAGTGTGTTACAACAGCTGTCCAGGCGACGATGATCCAATTGGTTACGGTAGCGCTTCTTAACATCCCAATATGCTGCAGATAAGTTAAAGCATCATTTAAACCATTCATCAATACTGCTCTGACTTCCGGTATGAGAAGAAGCGCAGTAACAATCGCAATGACGGCAAGCACGATCCTCATGGAAATCGAAGCAAAGCCTTGCTGATCTTTAGGACCGGACATTGGTTTCGTACTTCTGCTTCCTGTTGCCTTATCCGGCGTGGCCGCTTGACTGTATTCCCTGAGCGATTGACTGTATTCTCTAAGCGCTTGTCTTACGGATTTATCCTTGACCAACGCTGCCAAAACGTCCGGTGTATAGAAGGCCAGCCGATAAGTATTTTTCCCTTGATAGTTTTCTTTAATAACACGGCCGATTTGCTCATTTTTGACTTTAACATCAAATAATTTTTCTAACGGTACCACTTCATAACCCAAAGCTTTGCCTGAACCCTGCTGGGTGTTACTTTCCATGCGCAGGAAGTCGATGAATTCCAAATTAGTCATGACCGCTTTAATGCGGGCCAGATTGGTTTGTGTCTTCTGGATCTGTTCGAATTCATCGGGCGTCAATGTATAGAAAAAGACGGCGGCTTTTTGTTCGCCTTGTTCGCGGGAAATACGCCGATGGTACTGGAAGAATGACAGATATGTGGAATTAGGCAGCTCTTTGAGGCCAAATTCTTCCTGTAATTTGGACGCTGCAGCATGCGCGTATATGACATGGATATCCGCGTTCACTTCAGGAGAAACCATGCCGCCGGGGATAGTCAGATATTCAAGATAAGGAGCATGAGGACGGATAGTCAAGACAACCGATTTTCTGTCAGGTGTTAAGGCAAAGATATCAGCGGAGCGATAAACATATCGGCCGACTCTTGCGGCAATAACATTCATCTCACCAAGGACCTGAAGATTTTGATTAATATCAATGC
>SCTJ01000201.1 GCA_004297805.1 Patescibacteria group bacterium
GGCGCAAGCTGTTGATTGATGGCACCCAAGACACCAAGCCCTTTCACCGACGACGATGCACCCGCCGCTTTTGCCGAAGCCCCGGACTTCTTGCGGTACAACAAAGTCAGGTCGGACTGCCAGAAACGGATCTGTTCCATGCTCAGTTGATCCAAAATCCGGAACGATTCTGGAGAAGCGACGGTCGCAAAACCGCCGGCGCTGATGATCCCCGCCGGCTCCAGCACGCGTCTTGCTTCAAACAGAATTGTTCGCAGCGAGACCAGCGATTCATGGTTCTCGAAGCGATTTTCATAAACATCCAGGATGGCGGGTAAAATGACAATGCTGATCGTTTCATCTGCGACCACGTTCTGCAAGTTTCTCAGATCGGCGTGGTAAAGCCTGATTCTGCCTGCCGTTTCAGGGAATAAAGTATCAATGCGTTCTTTCGAGTATTCGAAGGCGTTCTCATCCCATTCAATACCGACGATCTCTGATTTGGGATATGCATTAGCCACGTACATAACCTGCTTGTAATTCAAACCGAAGCCTCCCAGCAGAACTTTACCGCCAAACACATCGACAGGAACATTCAGATGGGCGCTGACAGGCAGAACCAGAAGCGACGTCAGTGAAGTATCGAACGTATTCATCAGACGGCTGTTATAATCGAGGTCGTTCTCCCATTTGACCGGCGAGGAGGCTTCGGGCGCGCTGGCGGAAGGCTCCTGAATTTCTACTCTGGAAGTGATGACCAACATACTTCCCTGTATTTCCCAATTCCATTTCGGGCTCAATCGACCGCCGATATATTTTCGATCAAAGCCTTCCGGCTTGTTCCTTTGAATCATCCCTTCGGTTTTGTGGATCTGTACCGCTCTCATTGCGCTTTCTAATTCCGCCAACAATTCATTCCATTGAGCATCAATATCTTTAAATACAACTGCGGCATGTTTAAAATCTCCCGCTGTGAAGATTATTTTACTTAAGTTGATAATCAATTTATCCGGTACTAAGCGATCTGTTTGCTTGCGTAAATACAGATAGAAAGAAAGATTTCCTTCTATGTATACCCCTCCTGTTTTTAACATTCGGGTAATTTGTTCTCTTATGACATTGCGTATCGACGGCTTATCGAAGTAATACATCATGACATTCAACATCCGAACCATATCCATAGACCCATCCGGTACTATGAGAGCCGGCGTTCCGATAACAGCCGGAACCAGCGTCATTCTTTCTGCTGCTTGAGCGATATCCTGTTGTCTGCTTGATAAAATCGCAGCATAATTGGCAGCGTTTCCTTCGACCCCGATCAAATGCTGTTCTTCGGAAAGCCTGTTAAAGAACTCAAAGAACGTCGGGGCACCGTCTTTGCCCAAACCGATTTCCATTAAATGCTTCGCTCGCTTGAAATCTTCGG
>SCTJ01000114.1 GCA_004297805.1 Patescibacteria group bacterium
CTGATTGCATAGGCGGCGGTGGCCCCAGCTTGCCGACCGGAGAGAATGAGATTACCGTATCAGTGAGTATCACGTATCAGATAAAATAAACACAACGAAAACCCGCCCTAAAGGCGGGTTTTCGTTTACGTTACTTTGTATCGTTAACCAGATACTGAAGACTATTCGATGCCTCCAAACGCCGCTCGAATCAGTTGGAGCGGACAACTAACCCAGTATCCAATGTGGTACTGGGGTATCGACACTCTCTCTAACAAAGTATAAAAATCTTTGTAGAAAGGAGGTGATCCATGAGCAGGTTCTCCTACCCATGCCTTGTTACGACTTACTCTTTGTCACCGAGCCTACCGTAGTACCACGT
This sequence comes from Patescibacteria group bacterium, assembly GCA_004297805.1. Classification (GTDB taxonomy): domain Bacteria; phylum Patescibacteriota; class Minisyncoccia; order Moranbacterales; family SCTJ01; genus SCTJ01. Next base: position 362 of record SCTJ01000114.1, read on the forward strand.
AATAACACGGTCCTTCGGGTATTCCCGGCTCCCCTGAGTTGACGGGCGATTGTCTTCTCGAAGTTGAGAATTTACGTTCCCACCACGGCGAGCGGATTTCCCGCACCGGGCGAGCTCCTATGCATTAGATCGCGTATACTGACCAGTTCAGTCATACGGTCCGAATATTCTTCCGATTCCATCACGATTGCTAACGCTTTTGAAAAGAGATCAAAATCCCTTTTCTTCGTTACGAGTTGCAAGCAATGTTTTTTGAAGAATGGAACGATAATGTTCCATAGTTCATTTCTGTTGCTCACCTCATATCGATAGCAATGGTGATGATTCGGCCGATTGTCCTTTTGAAAATACACATTACCGCATCCGAAATATCTTTTCAGTTCATCAAGTATGGGTTTATCGTCCTCAATGAGTTTCAAGAAGAAGCGAAATTCCGCTTTATTTCTTCGCGTTGCGTTTTGACTCAAGTGCATGCAGAAACTGCCTTCACCATCAGTCAATCCGACAATGTATTCTGGACTAATCATAAGAGTAGGTCCTTCATTACCTATGAATTATATCATAGGAAACTACTATAACCTAGCTGACTTCTCATCATGCAATTTCTTCATCATGATGAGATCTCATCGGGTCATATATACTACTGTTCCGTACATCCCGACTACCCTGTGTTCTCGATTTTCCCTATGCTCACCGCCTATCATAGGTCAATCAGGTATTTGTTGTCGGGCTATACTTTGCTACGAGAACCTTCCGCTTCGTACCTCACGGTCCGAAACTATCTCTTGGCTACGCTCCACTCGAATCATGGAGGAGCAGATTTGAACTGCTTAGTTGTATATACTGCCGATCGCAGTTGATGTGAGTGCAAAGTTCGAGAACGTATTCACCGCAGCGTGCTGATCTGCGATTACTAGCGATTCCAGCTTCATGGAGGCAAGTTGCAGCCTCCAATCCGAACTGAGGATGTATTTGATGGGATTAGCTCCGCCTCGCGGCTTGGCAACCCATTGTTGCATCCATTGTATCATGTGTGTAGCCCAAGGCATCAAAGGGCCACGCTGACTTGACGTCATCCCCTCCTTCCTCCGAGTCAACCTCGGCAGTCTCGCCTGACACGTATAACAGGCAACGGGGGTTGCGCTCGTTTCCCCACTTAAGGGAACCATTCACATGACGAGCTGACGACAGCCGTGCAGCACCTGTCCAGGACCCTCGAAGGCGGCCTCCGTTTCTGGAGGCTTGCACCTGGATTTCAAGCCTTGGTGAGGTTTTTCGCTCTGTGTCGAATTGAACCACATGATCCACCGCTTGTGCGAACTCCCGCCTATTCCTTTGAGTTTTAATCTTGCGATCGTACTTCCCAGGCGGCAGATTTAACGCGTTAGCTGCGCCACTGGAGGGGTCGATGCCCCCAATAGCTAATCTGCATCGTTTAGGGCGTGGACTACAAG